>NZ_DASPMG010000340.1:0-14437 GCF_035627195.1 Azospirillum sp. | reverse complement strand
TGCCGCCGGTGCCGCTGCCGCGGCGCATGTGGGCCGGCGGCGACCTGCAATTCCACGGGCCCATCCGCCTGGGCGAGGCGATCCGCCGCCGCTCCACCATCGGCGAGGTGGAGCACAAGGCCGGCCGCTCCGGCGACCTGGTGTTCGTCAAGGTGGTGCACGAGGTCTCGACCGAGCGCGGCCCGGCGGTGCGCGAGGTGCACGACATCGTCTACCGCGACGCGCCCAAGCCCGGCGAGGCGGCGCCCCCGGGCGAGGCGCCAAAGGAGGCCGCCTCGTGGGAGCGGCCGATGACCGGCGACCCGGTGCTGCTGTTCCGCTTCTCGGCGCTGACCTTCAACGGCCACCGCATTCACTACGACCGCAAGTACTGCGAGGAGGTGGAGGGCTATCCGGGCCTGATCGTGCACGGGCCGCTGACGGCGACGCTGCTGGTCGACCTGTTCCTGCGCAACCACCCCGGCGCGCGGGTGACCGGCTTCCGCTTCCGCGCCCGCCGGCCGCTGTTCGACGTGCATCCCTTCACGCTGTGCGGCAAGGCGCGGCTGGGCGGGGCCGAGCTGTGGGCGCTGGACCACACCGGACAGATCGCCATGTCGGCCGAGCTGGAGGCCGTCTGATGCACCGCATGGGGCTGAAGGAGGCACTGGCCGAGGTGCTGGCGCCGGAGGGCAAGCTGGTGGTGGACGTCGGCTGCGGCGACGGCAGCTTGGTCCGCCACTTCGCGCAACAGGGGGCGCGCGCCGTCGGCGTCGAGATCAGCGAGGGGCAGCTGAGCCGCGCGCTGACCGCCCCGCCGGTCGGCGGCGAAAGCTACAAGGTGGGGCGCGGCGAGGCGCTGCCGCTGGAGGATGCCTCGGCCGACGCTGTGCTCTATTCCAACAGCTTCCACCACCTGCCGCTGGACGCCATGGCCCCGGCGCTGGTGGAGGCCGCGCGGGTGCTGAAGCCCGGCGGCACGCTGGTGGCGGTGGAGCCGATCGCCGAGGGGCCGTACTTCGCCGCCGTCCGCCCGATGGAGGACGAGACCGCCGTGCGCGCCGCCGCGTACGAGGTGCTGCACGCCCCGCCGCCGGGCCTGGAGCTGGTGGGCGACACCGTCTACATGACCACGATACGGCATCCGGACGTGGAGCACTTCATCACCAAGCTGGTGGCGGTGGACCCGGCGCGGCGCGCCCGCCTGCCGCAGGTGGAGGCGGAGATGCGCCGCCAGTTCGCCGAGCACGGCCGTGCGGAGAACGGCGAAGTCACCTTCGATCAGCCCATGCGGCGCACCGTTTTGCGGAGGATGCCATGACCACGCGCCGGCGCAGCTGGCTGTTCACCCCGGCCACCAAGGCCGACCGCTTCGACCGTGCGGCCGAGGCCGGGGCCGACGTGCTGATCATCGACCTGGAGGACGCCGTCGCCCCGGCCGACAAGGCCGGCGCGCGGACGGCCGCGCTCGACTGGCTGGCCAAGCCCGCGGACGGGCGCATCGGCCGCGCGCTGCGCGTCAACGCGCCGACCACCGCCTTCGGGCTGGAGGACCTGCTGGCGCTCGCCCGCTCCGACGCGCGGCCGGACGTGGTGGTGATCCCCAAGACGGAATCGCCCGACGTCCTGCGCCTCGTCGACGGGCTGCTGGCCGACGCCGGCAAGCCCACGCGGCTGGTGGCGCTGGTGGAGAGTGCGCGCGGCATCGCTAACGCGGACGCCATCGCGCAGGCCACGCCGCGCCTGGAGGCGCTGTTCTTCGGCGCCGCCGACCTCGCCGCCGACCTGGGCGCCGAGGTGGCGTGGGAGCCGCTGCTGGGTGCGCGCTCGCGCGTCGTCGTCGCGGCAGCGCAGGCCGGCATCGCCGTCATCGACTCCCCCTTCTTCAGCATCACCGACGAGGACGGGCTGGCGGTCGAGGTGCGCGCCGCCGTGCGCATGGGCTTCACCGCCAAGGCGGCGATCCACCCCAAGCAGGTGGCCGCCATCAACGCGGCGCTGACGCCGACGCCCGATCAGGTGGCCCAAGCCCGGCGCATCCTGGTGGAGAACGCCAAGGGTGTGGGCATCGTCGACGGCCGCATGATCGACGAGGCTGTCGCCCGCAAGGCCCGGCGCGTGCTGGCGGCAGCGGGGGAGGCGGTTTAGCGCCCTCACCAAAACGGTTGGCTGACCTAACAATTTGGAAGGTTGACCAATTCGGCGGCCCGCCCCACGCTTCCTCCCGCATCAGGGCCACCGCGAGCCCCGAAGGGAGGGAGCGACCATGATTCTGACGGACGCGCAGCTGCGTGACTTCGACGAGCAGGGCTACCTTTTCCTGCCCGGCTGTTTCACCGCCGAGGAGGTCGGCATCCTGCGGGACGAAGCCCGCAGGATCTACGCGTCCGACCGGCCGGAGGTGTGGCGCGAGACGTCGGGCGCGCCGCGCACCGCCTTTGCCGCGCACACCTACAACGAGGCGTTCCGCATCCTGGGCCGCCATCCGCGCCTGATCGGCCCGGTCGAGCAGCTGTTCGGCGAGAAGCTGTACATGCACCAGTTCAAGGTGAACGCCAAGGCCGCCTTCGACGGCGAGGTCTGGCAATGGCACCAGGACTACGGCACCTGGGCCCGCGACGACGGCATGCCGGAGCCGCGCGCCATGAACATCGCCGTCTTCCTGGACGAGGTGATGCCAATCAACGGCCCGCTGATGCTGATCCCGAAGAGCCACCGCCAAGGCGTCCTGCCGGCGGGGCACGACACGCGCACCACCTCCTACCCGCTGTGGACGCTGGACCACGATACGGTGACGCGGCTGGCGGCCGAGGGCGGCATCGTGGCCCCGACGGGCAAGCCGGGCGGCGTGCTGATGTTCCACGGCAACCTCGTGCACGGCTCGGCCGGGAACATCACGCCGTACGGCCGGACCATCGTCTATCTGACGCTGTGCGCCGTTTCCAACCACATCCGCAAGCCGACCCGTCCGGAGTGGATCGCGCACCGCGACTTCACCCCCATCGAGCCGCTGTCCGACGACGCGCTGGCGCAGTACGCCCGCAAGCGCGAGGAAAGGACGGCCGCATGAACCTGTTCCGCCTGTTGCAGGAGCGCGCCGCCCGCGGGCGGCCGGTCCGCGCCGCGCTGATCGGTGCGGGGAAGTTTGGCTCCATGTTCCTGTCCCAGGTGCCGACGACGCCGGGGCTGGAGGTCGCCGCCGTCGCCGACCTCGACCCCGAACGGGCGCGCGCCGCCTGCCGAACGGTGGGCTGGGACGAGGGGCTGGTTGCCCGCACGGTCTTCCTGGAATGCGGTGCGGACGCCTGCGCCCACCCGGACGTGGAGGTGGTGATCGAGGCGACCGGCAACCCCGCCGCCGGCATCGCGCACGCCCGCGCCGCCGTCCAGGCCGGCAAGCACATCGTCATGGTCAACGTGGAGGCCGACGTGCTGGCCGGCCCGCTGCTGGCCGAGGAAGCGCGGGAGCGCGGCGTCGTCTATTCCATGGCCTACGGCGACCAGCCGGCGCTGACGTCGGAACTGGTGGACTGGGCGCGCGCCTGCGGGTTCGAGGTGGCAGCGGCGGGCAAGGGCACCAAGTACCTGCCGCTGTTCCATTCCGTGACTCCCGACGACGTCTGGGGCCACTACGGCCTGACGGCGGAGGAAGCCAAGCGCGGCGGCATGAACCCGCAGATGTTCAACTCCTTCCTCGACGGCACCAAGTCGGCCATCGAGATGGCGGCCATCGCCAACGCCTGCGACCTCGCCGTGCCGTCGGACGGGCTGTTGTTCCCGCCCTGTGGCGTCGACGACCTGCCGCACGTGTTGCGCTCGCGCGAGGCCGGCGGCGTGCTGGAACGCGACGGGATGGTGGAGGTCGTCTCCTCGCTGGAGCGCGACGGGCGGCCGGTGTTCCGCGACCTGCGCTGGGGCGTGTACGTGGTGCTGAAGGCGCCCAACGACTACGCCATGGCCTGCTTCCGGCAGTACGGGTTGAAGACGGACGCGAGCGGACGGTATGCGGCCATGTACAAGCCGTTCCACTTGATCGGGCTGGAGCTGAACATCTCTGTGCTCTCTGCGGCGCTACGCGGCGAACCCACGGGGCAGACGCGGGCGTTCCGCGGCGACGTAGCCTCGGTGGCCAAGCGCCCGCTGAAGGCCGGCGAGACGCTGGACGGGGAGGGCGGCTACACGGTCTGGGGCAAGGCCATCCCCGCCGAACGCAGCCTCGCGGAGGGCGCGCTGCCCATCGGTCTGGCGCACGGCGTGCGCCTGCTGCGCGACGTGCCTGCGGGCGCGGTCGTGCGCTGGGCGGACGTGGAGGAACGCGACGGCGAAGCCGTTCGCGTGCGCCGGGCGATGGAGCGGCGGTTCGCGGGGGAGACCGTCTGACGTTGGGTTTTGCGGCTGGCGCCTCAACCCAACCTACGGCTCGGCGGTAGGTTGGGTTGAGCGCAGCGAAAACCCAACGTCGGCACGTCACTCGCCCATCGCCGCGTCGACCAGCAGCGCCACCGTCGCGTCGTTCACTCCCTCGGCGGGCAGCAGCAGGCGCAGGTTGGCCTCGGCCGCGTCGCGGTCCGCGGCGCCCGGCTGCAGCCCGGAAATCGTGCGCAGCGCAGCCTGCTGAAGGCGTTCGGATTCCAGCTCCGCCGCCTTGATGCGCAGGCGGAACGGCTCGACGCCCGGCACATTCTTCAGCGTGCGGCGCACGCCGCGCAGTGGCGCCACCACGTCGCGGCGCCACGCCGACACCGCGTGGTCCAGTCGCTGCAGCTCCGCCGGGTCCAGCCGCACGCCGCAGCCGGCCCCCGCCCACAGTGCGAAGAGCACCAGATTGACGTCCTGTCCCAACCGGTCCTGCAGGTCGAGGCACGCCTCGCTCACCCCTGGCCGGGCGTAGGTGGCGAGAGAGAAGCTCCAGAACGGGTCGTCGGGTCCCTTGTCGCGGGTCATGGTTTGCTTGCCTTGGCTTGAGGTCGTGTCCGGCGCCTATAGCACGATCGGCGATGCTGATGGAGGCACCGCCAATGCGTCCGGTCATACGGCGGGCGTCCTGAAGGCGTACTTGCGGGGGCGAGGTGCGTCCGGCATATAATTGGCTGGTGCAGCGGATTATTTGAATAACCATAAAATGCGCCGAGTCCGGATGAACCGGGCCGGGGTTCAGGGAGGAAGCCGCATGCCCGTTTCCAGCGCCGCGGGGCGATTCCGCCCCGCTGTCGTCAATGCGTCATGGTTCCGGACCGCCCCATGCGCGTCCTGATCCCCGACGCCAAGTTCACCGACGGTGCCGCGGTCGAGACGGCGACCGCCGGTCCCGCCTTCGCCTTCCGCCCCAACCACGGCATCCACCAGGACGAGATCGCGCCTGAGGAATGGCGGCGCTGCGACGGCGTCATCGCCTATGACGAGGTGCGCCTGGACCGCCCCTGGCTGACGGCGATGGAGCGCGCCCGCGTCGTCGTGCGCGCCGGTGTGGGGTACGACAACGTCGACCTGGAACTGGCCGGGCAGTTGGGCATCGCTGTGTGCAACGTGCCGGACTACGGCACCACCGACGTGGCCGACCACGCGCTGGCCATGCTGCTGACGCTGACACGTGGCACCGCGATGTACGACGAGGCGCTGCGGCGCGATCCGGTGGCCGGCTGGCGGTTCGACGGGCCGCCGCTGATGCGCCGGCTGCGTGGGCAGGTGTTCGGCGTCGTCGGGTTGGGGCGCATCGGCCTTGCCGCCGCGTTGCGGGCGCGGGCCTTCGGCATGGACATCGCCTTTTACGACCCGTACCTGCCGACCGGTGCGGAACTGGCGCTGGGCTTCCGGCGCGTGCCGCGCCTGGCCGACCTGATGGCCGGATCGGACGTGGTCAGCGTGCACACGCCGCTGACGCCGGAGACGCGCGGCCTGATCGGCGAGGCGGCGCTGGCGGCGGCCAAGCCGGGCCTCATCCTGATCAACACGGCACGCGGGCCGGTCGTCGACCTGGACGCGCTGCATGCGGCGCTGGCGTCCGGCCGGGTGGCCGGGGCGGCGCTGGACGTGCTGCCGGTGGAGCCGCTGGCCCGCGACCTCGACCACCCGCTGATTGCCGCGTGGCGCGGGCAGGAGTCCTGGATCGCCGGGCGGCTGCTGATCAGCCCGCATTCGGCCTTCTATTCGCCCGCCAGCATCCACGACCTGCGCCGCAAGTCGGCGGAGGTGCTGGCGGCGGCGCTGGGAGAGGGGCGGCTGGTCAACTGCGTCAACCGCGCGTGGCTCGGCGGCCGGCGCGGCTGGCAAGCGTCGGCGTAGGAGGGGAAACGCCATGGCCTCGGTCGACATCCGCCAAGTGCGCAAGCTGTTCGGCTCGATCGAGGTGATCCACGGCATCGACGTGGACATCGGCGACGAGGAGTTCGTGGTGCTGGTCGGCCCGTCCGGCTGCGGCAAGTCCACGCTTCTGCGCATGATCGCCGGGCTGGAGCAGATCAGCGACGGGGAGATCGCCATCGGCGGGCGGGTGGTGAACCGCGTGCCGCCGAAGGAGCGGGACATCGCCATGGTGTTCCAGAACTACGCGCTCTACCCGCACATGACGGTCTTCGACAACATGGCCTTCAGCATGAAGCTGCGCCACGCCGAGCGTGAGGAGATCGCGCAGCGCGTGCGGAAGGCGGCGGAGATCCTAGACCTCACCCCCTACCTCGACCGCTACCCGCGCCAGCTGTCGGGCGGGCAGCGCCAGCGCGTGGCGATGGGCCGCGCCATCGTGCGCGATCCGCAGGTGTTCCTGTTCGACGAGCCGCTGTCCAACCTGGACGCCAAGCTGCGCGTGCAGATGCGCACGGAGATCAAGGCGCTGCACCAGCGGCTGCGCACCACCTCCGTCTACGTCACGCACGACCAGATCGAGGCGATGACCATGGCCGACCGCATCGTCGTCATGCACGACGGCCGGGTCGAGCAGATCGGCACGCCGCTGGAGCTGTACGACCGCCCGGCCAACCTGTTCGTCGCCGGCTTCATCGGCTCGCCCGCCATGAACCTGTTCGACGGCGCGTTGCGGCGCGCGGACGGGCGCGTGTGGGTGGAGACGCCGGGCGGGCTGGCGCTGGACGCCCCGCCGGGGACGGCGGGGACGGAGGGGCAGGCGGTCGTCTACGGCATCCGGCCGGGCCACCTGCGCATCGCGTCCGACGCCGAGCACGGCCTGCCGGCGGAGGTGGAGGTGGTGGAGCCCACCGGCGACAGCACCCTGGTCTTCTGCAAGGTGGGCGGCACGGTCGCCTGCGCCGCCACCACCGACCGCCACCCGCTGCACCCGGGGGAGCGCCTGCGCCTCGTGCCCCGCGTCGAGGCCGGGCACGTCTTCGACGCGGCCTCCGGTCAACGCCTATAGCGAAGAACCACGGCCGACCGGCCAACCACGCGCCGGCCGACCCCAACCACAGGGAGGGACGGTCATGGAACTGACGAGACGGGATGTGCTGAAGGCCGGTGCCGCCGCCGCGGCGCTGGGTGCCATGGGCGACGCGGGCCTCGCCGCCGCGCAGCAGGAATTCCGCATCGAGCCGGAGAAGGGGGCGGAGCTGCGCGTCCTGCGCTGGAAGAAGTTCGTCCAGGGCGACGAGGACGGCTGGATGGCCAACACCCAGAAGTTCACCGAGAAGACCGGCATCAAGGTGCGCATCGACGCCGAATCCTGGGAGGACATCCGGCCGAAGGCGGCGGTGGCGGCCAACGTCGGCAACGGGCCGGACATCATCTTCGGTTGGTTCGACGACCCGCACCAGTATCCCGACAAGCTCGTCGACCTGACCGACCTCGCCACCTATCTCGGCAACAAGTACGGCGGCTGGTACGAGGCGCCCAAGCGCTACGGCATGCGCGACGGCAAGTGGATCGGCCTGCCCGTGGGCGCCGCCGGCAACTGCATCGTCTACCGCAAGTCCTGGCTCAACGAGGCCGGCTTCGAGACGATGCCGCGCGACACCGACGGCTTCCTGAAGGCCTGCAAGGCGATGCACGCCAAGGGGCACCCGGCCGGCTTCGCGCTGGGCAACGCGGTGGGCGACGGCAACACCTGGACGCACAGCATCCTGTGGGCTTTCGGCGGGCGCATGGTCGACGAGAAGAACAACGTCGTCATCAACAGCCCGGAGACCATCCGCGCGCTGGAATACGTGGCGGAGCTGTACAAGACCTTCGCGCCCGGCACGCTGTCCTGGCTGGATCCCAACAACAACAAGGCCTTCCTGGCCGGCGAGATCGGCGTCACCGCCAACGGCATCTCCGTCTACTACGCCGCCAAAAGCTCGCAGGACCCGGCGATGCAGGCGCTGGCGAAGGACATCGAGCACGCCAACATGCCCATCGGCCCGGTGGGCAAGCCGACGGAACTGCACCTGTTCACCCAGGGCATGGTGTTCAAGTACTCGAAGTACCCGAACGCGGCGAAGGAGTACCTGCGCTTCATGATGGAGAAGGAGCAGTACGAGCCCTGGCAGCAGGCCGCCATCGGCTACGTCACGCATCCGCTGGCTGCGTACGAGAACAACCCGATCTGGACGGCCGACCCCAAGCACGCGCCGTACCGCGATACGGTGAAGAACATGCTGTGGAACGGCTACAGCGGTGCCCTGGGGACGGCGTCGGCCGGCGCCATGGCCGACTACATCGTCGTCAACATGTTCGCCGAGGCCGCCAGCGGCCAGCAGACGCCCAAGGAAGCCGCCACCCGCGCCGAGAAGCGGGCGATGCGGTACTACAGGGCGTAGCCATTACACCCCTCCCCCGGCCCCGCCGGGGGAGGGAGGGGCCCACGCGCAGCGTGGGAGGGTGGGGGCAAGTTGTGCGCGAGAATCCGTAAGGCCGTGGTCGGTCACAAAGACCTTGCCCCCACCTGACCTCCCCCGCCGGGGGCGGGGGAGGGGTTTGGTTCCTTTACTGAAAGGTGCTCGATGTTCGTCGACACCAAGGCTCACCGTTCCGCGCGTGCGCTGCCGGCGCCCCGCTTCCGCCTGGGTGAGAGCCGCGGCTTCATGGGCCTGCTGTTCATGCTGCCGGCTGGCACGCTGCTGCTGCTGTTCCTCGCCTACCCGCTGGGGCTGGGCGTGTGGCTGGGCATGACCGACACGCGGGTGGGGCGGGCTGGGATCTTCATCGGGCTGGAGAACTACGAGTTCCTGTGGGACGACGGCGTGTTCTGGCTGTCGGTCTTCAACACCTTCCTCTACACGGTGGTCGCCAGCGTGGCGAAGTTCGCGCTGGGCCTGTGGCTGGCGCTGCTGCTGAACCGGCATCTGCCGTTCAAGGCGTTCCTGCGGGCCATCGTGCTGCTGCCGTGGATCGTGCCCACCGCCCTGTCCGCCATCGCCTTCTGGTGGATCTACGACAGCCAGTTCTCCATCGTGTCGTGGACGCTGCATCGCCTCGGCCTGATCGACGCCTACATCAACTTCCTGGGCGATCCGGTGTGGGCGCGCGCCAGCGTCATCATCGCCAACGTCTGGCGCGGCATCCCGTTCGTGGCGATCACGCTGCTGGCCGGGCTGCAGACCATCCCGCCGTCGCTGTATGAGGCCGCCACCATCGACGGCGCCACGGCGTGGCAGCGCTTCCGCTTCGTCACGCTGCCGATGCTGACGCCGATCATCGCCGTGGTGATGACCTTTTCGGTGCTGTTCACCTTCACCGACTTCCAGCTGATCTACGTGCTGACGCGCGGCGGGCCGCTGAACGCCACGCACCTGATGGCGACGCTGTCGTTCCAGCGCGCCATCCCCGGCGGCAACCTGGGCGAAGGGGCGGCCATCGCCGTGTCGATGATCCCCTTCCTGCTGGCCGCCATCCTGTTCAGCTACTTCGGCCTGCAGCGCCGCCGCTGGCAACACGGCGGCACGGATTGAGGGAGGACTGTTCATGGCGCGCAAGACGAAGGACGCGGCCCCGGCCGACGGCATGGACTATCTGGTCTCCATTCCGCGCCGGGTGGTGACGGTCTACGTTCCGCTGCTGGTGTTCCTGTTCGTGCTGCTGTTCCCGTTCTACTGGATGGGCATCACCGCCTTCAAATCGAACGAGGAGCTGTACGACTACCAGAACTTCAGCCCCTTCTGGGTGGTGCAGCCGACGCTGGCCAACATCGAGAAGCTGCTCTTCCGCACGCCGTACCCTGAGTGGCTGTGGAACACCATGCTGGTGTCGGTGGTGTCCACCTTCATCTCGCTGTTCTGCGCGGTGTGCGCAGCCTATGCGATCGAGCGGCTGCGGTTCTCCGGTGCGCGCTTCGTGGGGCTGGCGATCTTCCTGGCCTACCTCGTGCCGCCATCGATCCTGTTCATCCCGCTGGCCTCCATGGTCTACGCCTACGGCCTGTTCGACACGAAGTGGGCGCTGATCCTCACCTACCCGACGTTCCTCATCCCGTTCTGCACGTGGCTGCTGATGGGCTATTTCCGCTCCATCCCGTACGAGCTGGAGGAATGCGCGCTGATGGACGGCGCCACGCGCCTGCAGATCCTGGTGAAGATCCTGCTGCCGCTGTCGGTGCCGGGGCTGATCTCGGCGGGCATCTTCGCCTTCACCCTGTCGTGGAACGAGTTTATCTACGCCCTGACCTTCATCCAGTCGTCGGAGCAGAAGACGGTGCCCGTCGGCGTCATCACCGAACTGGTGGAGGGCGATGTCTACCACTGGGGCTCCCTGATGGCGGGGGCGCTGCTGGGCTCCTTGCCGGTGGCGATCCTCTATTCCTTCTTCGTCGAACACTACGTCGCCAGCATGACCGGCGCCGTGAAGGAGTGAGCGCATGAGTGAGCGTATGGATGGCCGCCTGACCGACGCCGAGCTGGACGAACTGGCCTCCCTCGACACGCCCACCGTCTGCAACGCGCTGGAGGTGCTGGCGCCGGAACGGCGGGGGCACGGCTTCTCCACCCGGCCGTTCGTCTGCGCCTACCCGGAGGCACGGCCGATGGTCGGCTACGCCGTCACCGGCACCATCCGCGCCATGCACCCGCCGCGCGAGGACGCCGCCACGCTGCGCGCCACGCGGCTGGACTGGTACCGCTATGTGGACGCAGCACCCGGGCCCAGCATCGTCGTCATCCAGGATCTCGACCAGCCGCCGGGCTTCGGCGCCTTCTGGGGGGAGGTGCACACCACCGTGCACAAGGGGCTGGGGGCGCTGGGCGTCGTCACCGACGGCAGCGTGCGCGACCTGGACGTCTGCGCGCCCGGCTTCCAGATGCTGGCCGGCTGCGTCGGCCCCTCGCACGCCTGGGTGCGGATCGAGCACTTCGGCCTGCCCGTCACCGTGCACGGCATGACCGTTCACCCCGGCGACCTGTTGCATGCGGACCG
The DNA here is from genome assembly GCF_035627195.1 of Azospirillum sp. GTDB lineage: Bacteria > Pseudomonadota > Alphaproteobacteria > Azospirillales > Azospirillaceae > Azospirillum. Next base: position 3,124 of record NZ_DASPMG010000340.1, on the reverse strand, counting down.
GCACGGCGCGGTGGTCATCCCGCACGCCGTCGCGCGGCGCGTGCGCGCCACCGCCGACCTGCAGGCCCGGCGCGAGGCGGTGATCCTGGAGGCTGCCCGCGCCCCCGGCTTCAACGCCGACGTCCTGGCCCGCGCCATCGGCGAAGCCGACGAGATTCACTGAAGGAAACGGCATGACGGACGCGAAGAAGCAACTCCGCTCCCAGGCGTGGTTCGGCCGCAACGACAAGGACGGCTTCATCCACCGCAGCTGGATGCGCAACCAGGGCCTGCCCACCCATCTGTTCGACGGCCGCCCGGTGATCGGCATCTGCAACACCTGGTCGGAGCTGACGCCCTGCAACGCCCACTTCCGCATCCTGGCGGAGCGGGTGAAGCGCGGCGTGTACGAGGCCGGCGGCTTCCCTCTGGAATTCCCGGTCATGTCGCTGGGCGAGACGAACCTACGCCCAACCGCCATGCTGTTCCGCAACCTCGCCAGCATGGACGTGGAGGAGTCGATCCGCGGCAACCCCATCGACGGCGTCGTCCTGCTGTGCGGCTGCGACAAGACCACGCCGTCGCTGGTCATGGGAGCGGCCAGCTGCAACCTGCCCACGCTGGTGGTCTCCGGCGGGCCGATGCTGAACGGGCATTACCGCGGCGGACTGATCGGCTCCGGCACCTCGGTGTGGGAGTTCAGCGAGGACGTGAAGGCCGGCAGGATGAGCCTGTCGGATTTCATGGACGCGGAGGCGTGCATGTCCCGCTCCGTCGGGCACTGCATGTCCATGGGAACGGCGTCGACCATGGCCTCCATGGTGGAGGCGCTGGGCCTGGGCCTGCCGCACAACGCCGCCACGCCGGCCGCCGATTCCCGCCGCAACGTGCTGGCCCACATGGCTGGCCGCCGCATCGTCGAGATGGTGCGGGAGGACCTGACGCTCGACCGCATCCTGACCAAGGAGAGCTTCGAGAACGCCATCCGCGTGAACGGCGCCATCGGCGGCTCCACCAACGCCGTCATCCACCTGATCGCCATGGCCGGCCGCATCGGCGTGGACCTGACGCTGGACGACTGGGACCGGCTGGGCCGCGACGTGCCCACGCTGGTGGACCTGATGCCGTCCGGGCGCTTCCTGATGGAGGATTTCTACTACGCCGGCGGCATCCCCGCCGTGGTCCGCGCGCTGGGTGAACAGGGCCTGCTGCACAAGGACGCGCTGACGGTGAACGGCCGCACCCTGTGGGAGAACTGCGAAAACGCGCCCAACTGGAACACGGAGGTGATCCGTCCGTTCTCCGACCCGCTGGTGGCAAGCGGCGGGGTGGCGGTTCTGCGCGGCAACCTGGCCCCGGACGGGGCGGTGCTGAAGCCGTCCGCCGCCTCGCCGCATCTCATGCGCCACCGCGGCCGCGCCGTCGTCTTCGAGGATATCGAGCACTACAAGGCCCGCGTCGAGGATCCCGACCTGGACATCGACGAGACCTGCGTGATGGTGCTGAAGAACTGCGGCCCCAAGGGCTATCCCGGCATGGCGGAGGTCGGCAACATGGGCCTGCCGCCCAAGCTCCTGAAGAAGGGCGTCACCGACATGGTGCGCATCTCCGACGCGCGCATGAGCGGCACCGCCTACGGCACTGTGGTCCTGCACGTCTGCCCGGAGGCCGCGGCCGGCGGCCCGCTGGCGCTGGTCCGCGACGGCGACATGATCGAGTTGGACGTGGAGGCGCGGCGCCTGCACCTGGACGTGCCCGACGCGGAGCTGGAGCGCCGCCGGGCGTCCTGGGCGCCGCCGGCCCCGGCCATGCAGGGCGGCTACCAGTCGCTGTACGTCGGCCACGTGATGCAGGCCGACAAGGGCGCGGACTTCGACTTCCTGGTCGGCTGCCGTGGCGCGGCGGTGCCGAGGGAGTCTCATTGACGATCAAAACCCCTCCCTCGCCTCCGGCGGGGGAGGGGTTCAGTACCCATCTTGATCGAACGCCTTCGCGTTTCCATCTTTCCGGTACGGGCGACGGGCGGCTGCGCAGGATGCGGGCCGCCGCCGGCGCCCCCCGCGCCTCATGGGAGGGCGGGCACCATAGCGGAGTGCCGAATGGACTTCGAAACCTTCACGGAACGCGCCCGGCGCGCGATCCAGGCCGCCCAGATGGCGGCGCTCGCCGGCCGTCACCAGCAGCTTCTTCCCGAACACCTCGTCAAGGCGCTGATGGACGACGCCGACGGGCTGGCCGCGCGCATCGTGCGCGACGCCGGCGGCGACCCCGACCTGCTGCGCAGCGCCGCCGACGAGGCGCTGGCCCGCCAGCCGCGCCACGGCAGCCAGGGGCCGCACCCCATCTACATGTCCCCCGCGCTGGCCGAAGTCCTTCAGGGCTCGGTCGAGGCGGCGCGCACGGCGGGCGACCGCTTCGTCACCGCCGAACGCCTGCTGGAGAGTCTGGCGGCGCAGAGCGGCCCGATGCACGCGCTGTTCACCCGCGCCGGCGTCGACCCGGCCGGCGTCACCGGCGCCGTGCAGCGCCTGCGCCAGGGCCGCAAGGCCGAGGACGAAAGCGCCGAGCAGAGCTGGGACGCGCTGAAGAAATACGCCCGCGACCTGACCGAGGAGGCGCGGCAGGGCCGGCTCGACCCCGTCATCGGCCGTGACGACGAGATCCGCCGCACCATCCAGGTTCTGGCCCGGCGCACCAAGAACAACCCCGTGCTGATCGGCGAACCCGGCGTCGGCAAGACCGCCGTCGTGGAGGGGCTGGCCCAGCGCCTCGCGGCCGGCGACGTGCCGGAGGGGCTGAAGGACCGCCGCGTCCTGGCCCTCGACCTCACAGCACTCCTGGCCGGCGCCAAGTTCCGCGGCGAGTTCGAGGAGCGGCTGAAGGCCGTGCTGGCGGAGGTGCAGGCGGCCGACGGGCGCATCATCCTGTTCATCGACGAGCTGCACAGCCTGATCGGCGCCGGCCGCGCCGACGGCGCCATGGACGCCGCCAACATGCTGAAGCCCGCGCTGGCGCGCGGCGAGCTGCGCGTCGTCGGCGCGACGACGCTCGACGAGTACCGCCAGCACGTCGAGAAGGACGCGGCGCTCGAGCGCCGCTTCCAACCGGTGTTCGTCGGGGAGCCGAGCGTCGAGAGCACGATCGC
>NZ_DASPMG010000339.1:0-36398 GCF_035627195.1 Azospirillum sp. | reverse complement strand
TCAAATCCCGGGAAGACCGAGGACCATGTCGGACGACCGTCGGGTTTCGAATGACGCGCCACCTACCGAACGCAGTTTTTTGACACAGATGGACACAGATGGACACAGATGAAGAAGATCTAATATTTTTTATTGATCTGTGTTTATCTGTGTCCATCTGCGTCAAAATTCCTTTCCCTGCTCTGCCGCTTACGAAAGAGCAGGGAAATATCGCTCCTACAGGCTCAACCCCACCCGCGTGCCCTGGTCGATGGCGCGGCGGGCGTCCAGTTCGGCGGCCACGTCGGCGCCGCCGATCAGGTGCACGCTGACACCCAGCGCCTGCAAGGGCTCCAGCAGGTCGCGCAGCGGCTCCTGCCCGGCGCAGACGACCACCGTGTCGGCGGGGATCACCCGCGGCGCGCCGTCCACGGACACGTGCACCCCCTCGCCGTCGATGCGCTGGTACTCCACGGCCGACATCATGGCGACGCCCGCCTGCTCCAGCGTCAGCCGGTGCACCCAGCCGGTGGTCTTGCCGAGGCCCGCGCCCGGCTTCGACGCCTTGCGCTGGAGCATGGTGATTTCCCGCTTGACGGCCCGCTGCGGTGCCGGGGTGACGCCGCCGGGCACGTTCGGGTCGCGGGTGATGCCCCAGTGCGCCTCGAATGCCTCCTCGCCCAGCAGGTAGGTGGCGACGTCGAAGCCGATGCCACCGGCGCCGATGATGGCGACGCGCTCGCCCGCCGTGCGGGCGCCGGTCAGGATGTCCAGGTAGGACACCACCTCGTCCCGCTCGATGCCGGGGATCGCCGGGCGGCGCGGCGCGATGCCGGTGGCCAGCACCACCTCGTCATAGCCGCGCAGATCGTCGGCCGTGGCCCGGTGGTCGACGCGCACCTCCACGCCCAGTTCCGCCAGCCGGCCGGTGAAGTAGCGGATGGTTTCGGCGTAGTCCGCCTTGCCGGGGATGCGGCGCGCCAGGTCGAACTGGCCGCCCAGCGTCGGCTTGGCGTCGAACAGCGTCACCGCGTGGCCGCGCGCGGCGGCCTCCGCGGCGCAGGCCATGCCGGCCGGGCCACCGCCGACCACGGCGATGCGCTTGCGCGCCGTCACGGGGGCGGCGGCGTACTGCCCCTCCCGCCCGGCGCGCGGGTTGACAAGGCAGGTGGCCTCCCGGCCGGTGAAGATGAAGTCCAGGCAGCCCTGGTTGCAGGCGATGCAGGTGTTGATGCGGTCGCCCCGCCCCGCCTGCGCCTTGGCCACGAAGTCCGGGTCGGCGAGGAACGGGCGCGCCATGGAGACGAGGTCGCAGCCCCCCTCGGCGATCGCCGCCTCGGCGTCGTCGGGCGTGTTGAAGCGGTTGCTGGCGATCACCGGGATGCCGGCGACGTCCTTCAGCCGCGCGGTGGCCCAGCGCCACGCGGCGCGCGGGACCATGTAGGCGATGGTGGGGATGCGCGCCTCGTGCCAGCCGATGCCGGTGTTCAGCACGTCGGCCCCCGCCGCCTCCACCGCGCGGGCCAGCACCGCCACCTCCTCGAACGGGCTGCCGCCGTCCACGAGGTCGAGGGCGGAGATGCGGAACATGATCAGGAAGTCCGCCCCCACCGCCGCGCGCACGCGGCGCACCACCTCGACCGGGAAGCGGATGCGGTTCTCCAGCGGACCGCCCCAGGCGTCGGTGCGGTGGTTGGTGCGCGGGGCGACGAACTCGTTGAGCAGGTAGCCCTCCGACCCCATGATCTCGACGCCGTCGTAGCCGGCCTCGCGGGCGCGCAGCGCCATGGCGGCGAAGTCGTCCAGCGTGCGGGCGATGTCCGCCTCGTCCATGGCGCGCGGGGTGAACGGGTTGATCGGCGCCTTCACCGCCGACGGCGCGACGCAGCCCTTGTGCGGGGCATAGCGGCCGGCGTGCAGCATCTGCAGGAGGATCCGCCCGCCCGCATCGTGCACCGCGTCCGTCACGCGGCGGTGGGCGGACACCTCCTCCGCCGTCAGGCCGCCGTGGCCGCGCGGATCGAGCCGCCCGTCCGGGTTGGGCGAGTAGCCGCCGGTGACGATGAGCGCGGCGCCGCCCCGCGCCCGCTCGGCATAAAAGGCGGCGAGCCGGTCGGCGCCGTCGGCCGCCTCCTCCATGCCGGTGTGCATCGAGCCCATGATCAGGCGGTTGGGCAGCGTCACCGGCCCGACGCGGACGGGCTGGAACAGGTGCGGGTAGGCGGTGGAGTGGGCCATCGTCTCGGTCGTCTCCCGTTGGTTTTTCCGGCGCGCACCTTGGGTGCATTATACTTCCGGTTACAGGAAGCTTTAGCACAGGTGCGGGGCCGGCAACCAGCGGGGGCAGCGACGTTTTGCCCCCTCCCTAACCCTCCCCCGCTTTGCGGTGGAGGGGACTGCCGCCGCTTCGGCACAAAACCCTCCACCTCGAAGAGGGGGAGGGTGCCCGGAGCGTCAGCGGAGGGCGGGAGGGGCCGGCGCGCCTCAGCCGCCCGCGATGCGCGCCAGCGCGGCCAGCATGTCGCGGACGCTGTCGCCGGCTGGGGCGGGTTGCAGCTCCGCCGCTTCCTCGTGCACGAGGGTGTCGAGCGGCGCGTTCACGGCCTGGGCGATGCGGCGCAGCAGCAGGATGGAGATGTTGCCCCGCCCGGTCTCCAGCTGCGCCAGATGGCGTTCCGACACGCCGGACAGGCGGGCGAGCGTCTTGCGCGTCAGCCCCTGCCGGGTGCGCGCGGTGCGCACGCGCTCGCCCAGCTGGTCGAGGAACGCGGCGTCGTCCGCCGGCACGGCCGGCAGCGACGGCGGCAGTGGGCGGCAGGGCGGCAGTTCGCGGTCGATCAGGCCGACGAAGGGCGTCGCGGGGGGCAGCAGGGCGAGGGGGGCAGCGGCGGTCCGGCGTCCGGTCACGGTCGTGGTCCTCTCAGGAGGTCATGCCCCAGAGTGCCGCTTTTCACGCCCGCGGTCATCGTCACAGGGTGCGATTGTTTGCCGCACCACTGTTTGCCTCGGCGCAGCGCCGCCGGTACTCGGCGATGCGATGCGCCAGCGGCTCGGGGATGGGGATGGAGCGCATGCTTGCCGTGTCGATGAAGGAGCACACCCAGGCGCCGGCGAAGGACGGCACGCCGTCGCCGCGCACCCCGGTCACGCGGAAGCGCACGGTGGAGCGGCCGGTCTCCTCCACCAGCACCGTCACCGCCACGCCTTCGCCGGGCCGCAACGGCGCCTGGATGTCCAGGTCGCCGTGCACGAAGGGGCTGCCGACGCCGTGCACCGTGTTCAGGTCGTACCAGCTGTTGCCCAGCACCTCCTCGAACCAGCCCTCGATCGCCTCCATAGCGTAGTCGAACAGGCGGATGGTGTAGGCGATGCGGGCGGCGTCGCTGTGGCCGAAGCGGACCTTGCGGTCGTGCACGTAGGGGGCGGGGTACGGCGCGTCCGGCACCTCGATAGGCGGGACTTCAATAGGTTTCGACATGATAGCGCCCCTCCCGCCGCATTCCGGAGCGCAGGTCGGACCAGTTCAGCCCGTGCTGGCGGCAGACGTCGGCCAACGCCTCCTCGCAGCCCTGCTCCATGCCCTTCAAACCGCAGATGTAGACGAAGGTGTCGCGGCTCTGCAACAGGGCGCCGACGTCGGCGGCGCGCTCGCGGATCTTGTCCTGGACATAGGTCTTGGGCTGGCCGGCGACGCGGGAGAAGGCGAAGTTCACGTCGATCAGCGAGGGCGGAAGCTTCATCAGCGGGCCGAAGTACGGCAATTCGCCCGGCGATCGGGCGCCGAAGAACAGCAGCAGCTTGCCCGGTGCATCGGGTGCGCGGCGGCGGCGCCGTTCGGTGAAGGCGCGGAACGGGGCGGAGCCGGTCCCCGTGCAGATCATGATGATGTTGGCGTCCGGGTGGTTCGGCATCAGGAAGCTGTCGCCGAACGGGCCGGTCACCAGCACCTCGTCGCCCTTCCTCGCGTCGCACAGGTGGTTGGAGGCCACGCCGGGGCGCAGGCTGCCGTCGGCGTCGCGGGTGACGACGCGCTTGATGGTCAGGGAGACGTTGTTGTGGTTGGGCCGCTCGCCGTCGCGCGGGCTGGCGACGGAATAGAGGCGGATGGTGTGCGGCCGGCCCTTGGCGTCGGTGCCCGGCGGGATGACGCCGATGCTCTGCCCCTCCAGCACCGGGAAGGCCTGCTGGCCGAAGTCCAGCACGATGTGGTGGATGTCGGACTCCGTCTCGGGGTCGGTGATGCGGTGGTTGCCGGCCACCCGCGCCACCGCCGGCCGCTCGCGCGTGTAGATGTTGAGGTAGGGGTGGGCAGCGGAGAACGGCGGCGGCACGCGCCCGCCGGTGGCGGCGGTGGCCGTTTCGATGATCGCCGCGACCTCGTCCGGCTGGGGCTGTTCGGCGGGTGCCGGCTCGCCGGCCTCCGACGGCGGCAGGTCGTCCCAGGTGAGCTGCTCCTCGACCGACCAGGGGCGCTTCACCAGGATCCAGCTGTCGATCGCCCCGGTCGGACACGGCGGCACGCAGTTGCCGCAGCCGTTGCACACGTCGAAGCGGACGACGTAGTTGCGGTCGTCGTGCGTGATCGCATCGCGCGGGCAGGTCTCTTCGCAGGTGTTGCACCGGATGCAGATCGCCGGATCGATCAGGTGCTGGCGCCGCAGTTCCATGCTGGGGGAACCCATGTTGGTCGTCCAAAGAATCCCCTCTCCCCAAGGGGAGAGGGGTGTAGGCGTCAGGCGAAGCGCACGTAGGCGAAGTCCACGGGCTGGTTGTTGATGCCGCGGGCCGGGGGGGCGATCCAGTTGGCGAACTTGCCGGGCTCGGTCACCGGGGCACCCATCAGGGAGTTGACGTAGCCCTGGTCCTCGTCCGTCGGCAGCCACTCGTGCGCGCGGCTGTTCCACTCGTCGCGCGGCAGCACCTGGCCCGTGGGCGACACCGCCAGACCGGCGAAGTGGCCGATGGCGCGGTGGAAGGCGACGTGCGGCAGGGTGAACTGGAAGTCGATGCCGTACTTCTGGACGATCTTGTTCCAGCGATCGACACCCTTGGCCACGTCGACGATCCAGTCCTGGCGCAGACGGTCGTTCAGCGCGTTCAGCGCCGGCACCTCGATCGCCTTGAAAGCACCGTCGACGTAGTGGGTGACGCCGTAGCCGGTGCTGTCCAGCCGGTGGTCGTCGGCGATCTTGCTCTCTTCGAACCGGCCCTTCAGGCCGGCGTGGTAGAAGTTGGCGGCGTTGGTCGACACCTCCGCCCCATAAAGGTCCGACGTCACGGAGAAGTGGAAGTTCAGGTACTTCTGGATGGTGGGCAGGTCGATCACGCCGTGCTGGCGCACGTCGCCGGTCTTGTGCTCGCGCATCACCTGGCAGGTGCGCTCGATGATGCGGCCAACACCGGATTCACCGACGAACAAATGGTGCGCCTCTTCCGTCAGCATGAAGCGGCAGGAGCGCGCCAGGGGGTCGAAGCCGCTTTCGGCCAGGGAGGCCAGCTGGTACTTGCCGTCGCGGTCGGTGATGAAGGTGAACATGAAGAAGGACAGCCAGTTCGGCGTCTTCTCGTTGAAGGCGCCGAGGATGCGCGGCTTGTCCGCGTCGCCGGAGCGGCGGGCCAGCAGCTCCTCCGCCTCCTCGCGGCCGTCGCGGCCGAAATAGGCGTGCAGCAGGTAGACCATCGCCCACAGGTGCCGCCCCTCCTCCACGTTCACCTGGAACAGGTTGCGCAGGTCGTAGAGCGACGGGCAGGTGGCGCCCAGGTGGCGCTGCTGCTCGACCGACGCCGGCTCGGTGTCGCCCTGGATGGCGATCAGGCGGCGCAGCGAGGCGCGGTACTCGCCCGGCACCTCCTGCCACACCGGCTCGCCCTTGTGGGCGCCGAAGGCGATCTTGCGGTCCGGCTCAGGGGGCGTGAGGAAGATGCCCCAGCGGTAGTCCGGCATCTTGACGTAGCCGAACTGCGCCCAGCCGTCGGGTGCCGCCGAAATCGCCGTGCGCAGGTAGACGTCGTGGTCGAGCGAGCCTTCCGGCCCCATCTCGCGCCACCAGTCGATGTAGTGCGGCTGCCAGGATTCCAGTGCGCGCTGGAGCTTGCGGTCGTCGGACAGGTGGACGTTGTTGGGGATCTTTTCGGCGTAGTTGATGGTCGACATGGCGCTTCACACCCTTTCCACGTTGTATTCGGCACGCTTTCCGCTGCCGTAGAGCTTGAGGGCACCGGCCTCGCCGACCGCGTTGGGGCGCTGGAAGATCCAGTTCTGCCAGGCGGTGAGACGGCCGAAGATCTTGGTTTCCATGGTCTCGGGCCCGGCGAAGCGGAGGTTCGCCTCCATGCCCGTCAGCGCGTCCACGGAGAAGCTGGCGCGCTCCTCCAGCACGAGGCGCAGCTCGTCGTCCCAGTCGATGTCGTCCGGCGTGGCGGTGACGAGGCCGCCGTCGCCGGCGTCCGCCGCCTCCAGGTCCTGGCCGATGCGCCCACGGGCGGCCTCGACGCTCTCCGGCTCGCCCAGGAAGCGGGTGGCGAGGCGGGACAGGCCGTTGCCCATGGGCAGACCGTCGAAGTTGAGCGCGGTCAGACGCACGGCGGCCGGGGCGCGGTTGTCGCCCTCGCGCCGGCCGTCCAGCATGAAGGAGCGGTCGGCGGCCAGCGCGATTTCAAAGAGGAAGCCGGCGAAGCAGCTGCCCGGCTCGATCAGCGCGAACAGGCTGCGCGAAGTGGTGTCCAGGCGCTTCAGCGTGCGCTTCCAGTACAGCAGGATCTCGCGGCCCAGCCAGTCGGACTGCGTGGCCTGAAGAAGCGCGTCGTACTCGGCCACGCGGTCCAGGCTGCCTTCCGTGCGGAAGATCCAGGAGGTGACGGTGGGCTCATTGAGGCGCAGGTGCAGGATGGCGTCGTCCAGCTCGCGCGCCAGGGCCAGCGGCCAGAAGACGTCGCCCTGCGCGTGGATGCCGGCGGCATCGGCGGGGGCCGCCTCGTCGGTCGCCTTGATGAGAAAGTTGGCCGCGCGCACCTCGCGGTCGATGGTAATGGTGAGGTGGCGGTAGGCGATGCGGTCACCGTCGATGGTGCGGGCCAGCGGGGTGAGCGCCACGCCCTTCGCGTCGGCCGGGCGGTCGGAGCGGGCCGCCAGCTCGCGGGCGCGCTGGGCCACCGTGTCCCTGAAGCGGGAGAGCGGCACCACCTCGTCCACCAGGCGCCATTCCACGGCGCGCTTGCCGCGCACGCCTTCCTCGGTGGCGCTGAAGATGTCGGCGCGGTCGCGGCGCACCTTGCGCTTGTCGGTGACGCGGGTCAGGCCGCCGGTGCCGGGCAGCACGGCCAGCAGCGGCACCTCCGGCAGCGAGACGGACGTGTTGCCGTCGTCGGCCATCAGGATGTAGTCGGTGGCCAGCGCCAGCTCGTACCCGCCGCCGGCCGCCGTGCCGTTCACCGCGCACAGGTAGGTCTGGCGCGAGAACTCGGTCGCGTCCTCGATGGACAGGCGCGTCTCGTTGGTGAACTTGCAGAAGTTGACCTTGTGGCCGTGGCTGGACTTGCCCAGCATGCGGATGTTGGCGCCGGAGCAGAAAATCTTCTCCTTGGCCGAGGTCATGACGACCGCGCGGACCTCCGGATGCTCGAAGCGCAGGCGCTGGACGGCGTCGTACAGCTCGATGTCGACGCCCAGGTCGTACGAGTTCATCTTCAGCTCGTACCCGTCGAACAGCCCGCCGGCCGGATCCACGTCCATCAGCAGCGTGGCGACCTCCCCATCCACGGAGAGTTTCCAATGCCTGTAGCGGTCGGGGTGGGTGCGGAAATCGATCATTGTCTGACGCCGTCCCGTAGCGGTGTTTCGTTGTTGATAGGAACTATAGTGCATGGCGTCGGGGCTAGCAACGCCAAAATGCATCATAGTGCATGATCACGTTGAAAGCGGTTCCGTAGGTTGGGTTGAGGCGCAGCCGAAAACCCAACGTTTCTGCCGTTCAGGGGGTGTTAGGTTTTCGCCTGCGGCTCAACCCAACCTACGGCGCTACGAACGCCCTGCAATAAAGTGCATGACCGCCGCCAGCGTCGCTTCGGGCTGGTCGCGGTGGGGGGAGTGGCCGCAGCGGTCCAGCATCAGCACCTCCACCGGGCCGCCGGTTTGGGCGCGAATGGCCTCGACCTGGGCGGGGGTGCCGTACTCGTCGCCGGTGCCCTGGATGACCAGCAGCGGCACGCGGATGCCGGGCAGGTGTTCCTCGATGGTCCAGGCGCGGAAATCCTTGTCCAGCCACGCGCGGTTCCAGCCCCAGAAGGCGCAGTCCACGTTGTCGCCGTGCAGGCGCTGGAGCTTCGCGCGCAGGTCGCCGTCGCGGTAGGCATTGGCCGCCCTGGCGATGCTGGCGACGCTGACGTCCTCGCAGAAGACGTGCGGGGCCATGACGACGGCGCCGGACAGGCGCCCCGCCCGGTCGTTGCCGGCGTGGATCAGCGCGATGGAGGCGCCGTCGCTGTGCCCGACCAGCACGACGTTGCGCAAATCCAGCTGGTCGAGCAGCGCCGGCAGCACCTCCAGCCCCTCGTCGTGCATGTAGCGCAGCGGGCGCGGCACCGGCACGGGGGAGGAGCGGCCGTAGCCGGCGCGGCTGTAGACCAGCGCCCCGCAGCCGGTGGCCGCCGCCACGCGGTCGGGGAAGTCCTTCCACAGGGCGACGCAGCCCAGCCCCTCGTGCAGGAAGACCAGCGCCGGGCGGCCGGCGGCGGCCGGCGCGATCCAGCGGTATTCCAGCCGTGCGCCCGCGACGTCGAGGAAGCCCCCGGCGTCGATGCGGCCATCACGGAGCGGCATGGGCGTTTTCCTGCTCGCGCAGCTTGAAGCGCTGGATCTTGCCGGTGGCGGTCTTGGGCAGCGCCTCCATGAACTCGATCCAGCGCGGGTACTTGTAGGGGGCGAGGCGGCTCTTGATGAAGGCCTGCAGCTCCTGCTTCAGCGCGTCGGTCGCGTGGTGGCCGTCCTTCAGTACGACGAAGGCCTTGGGCTTGATCAGGTCGGCCTCGTCGGCGGTGCCGATGACCGCCGCCTCCAGCACCGCCGGGTGGGCGACCAGCGTCGCCTCCACCTCGGCCGGCGACACCCAGTTGCCGGAGACCTTCAGCATGTCGTCGGTGCGTCCGGCGTAGTGGTAGTAGCCGTCGGCGTCCACGTAGTACTTGTCGCCCGTGTGCGTCCACGGCCCGCGGAAGGTCTTCAGCGACTTCTCGCGCTGGTTCCAGTAGCCGATGGCGGCCGACGGGCCGCTGACCACCAGCTCGCCCAGCTCGCCGTCCGGCACCGGCACCCCTTCATCATCCACGATGCGCAGGCGGAAGCCGGGCACCGCCTTGCCCGAGGTGCCGTAGCGCACGTCGCCCGGCCGGTTGCACAGGAAGATGTGCAGCATCTCGGTGGAGCCGAGGCCGTCGACGATCGGCACGCCGTAGCGCGCCTCCCACCGCTGGCCCACGTCCTCCGGCAGCGCCTCGCCGGCCGACACGCACAGGCGCAGCCGGTCGGAACGGCGCGCCTGGATCTCCGCCGGGGCGGCCAGCATGGCGCCGTACAGCGTCGGCACGCCGAAGAAGACGGTGGGGCGGTGCGCGGCGATGACGCGCGTCACCGAATCCGGCGTCGGCCGTTCCCACGTCAGCACCGCCGTGGCCCCGGCGTGGAAGGGGAAGGTCATGCCGTTGCCCAGGCCATAGGCGAAGAACAGCTTGGCGGCGGAGAACACCACGTCGTCCGGCCCGATCCCCAGGACGCCGCGCCCGAACTGTTCGGCCGTCGCCAGCAGGTTGCGGTGCAGGTGCATGGTGCCCTTGGGCGCCCCCGTCGAGCCGGAGGAGTAGAGCCAGAAGGCCACGTCGTCGGCGGTGGTGGGCGCCACGTCGGTGCTCTCCGGAGCATCCGCCAGCAGGTCGTCCAGGCGCGGGTGCCCGCCGGCATCGCCGCCCGACACGATCACCTTGCGCAGGAAGGGCAGCGAGCCGAGGATCGGCTCCACCTTCTCGTAGAGCAGGGCGCTGACGACCAGGACGCGCGCGCGGCTGTCGCGCAGCATGTAGTCGTAATCCTTGGTGGTCAGCAGCGTGTTCAGCGGGATCGGCACCACGCCGGCCTGGATGGCGCCCCAGAAGGCGGTGGGAAAGTCGATGGTGTCGAGCAGGCAGAGCGCCACCCGCTCCTCCATCGCCACCCCCTCGGCGCGCAGCAGACCGGCGAAGCGGCCGGCCCGCGCGGCCAAGTCGCCGTAGCTGTAGGAGCCGGCGTCGTCGATGACCGCGGGCTTGTCCGCCCTGCCCTCGTCCAGGTGCCGGCGGATGAAGTGCGCCGCGGCGTTGAAGGCGTGCGTCTGGCTGGCCGGCACCACGGCGGCGCTCGCTGAAGACCCGTTCACCGTTTCCTCCCAAACCTTGTGTCGGTCCCCGTTTACCGGGTGAATTCGATCTTTCCGCCGGGCAGCAGGTACAGCACGAAAGCCGCCCCGTCCGTCACCGTCGGCTTGTGGGCGCTGTCCGGCCCGTAGACCTTCCATCCGCGCGGCGTGCCGTCGAAGCGCGCCCCTTCGGTGATGGGCATGACCATGTCGATCTCGCCGTCCGGGTGGCGGTGGTGCGGCCCGACGACGTCGTCCATGCGCACCACGTCGACGCTGAAGCCGCCCAGATCCGGATCCGGCGGCAGCACGCGGCCGAAGCGGATGCCGCCGTGCTCGCGCTCGCACATCCAGCCTTCGTCCGTGCCCCGGCGGCACATGGCTTCGATGTCGCGGAAGAGCGGGCCGTCGGGCGGCACGGCCGTGTTGAGGAAGGTTTCGAGATCCTGATCCAGCGGCCGGCCCGCGATGCGGTCGGTCACGCCGCGCACGAGCGTCCTGAACGCGTCCTTGGTCATTCCCCCCTCCGGCTGTGTTTTGTGTGAGGCACTATATCCCGTCACGCGAGCAGGAGGAAGCAATATAATGCACTTTACCGCCGAAGGGGCGTTGATCGGCCGTTTGTCCGGGCGGAGCAGTGCATTATAATGCAGCATTGCGTGAGGCCCTGCGGCACGCCCACGCGCCGTCCGCCTTGCATTTCAGCCCTTCCGGCCGGAACGGGACATGCTAAATAGTTCCGGTAGCCCGAACCTGGGGAAACTGCCATGCCGAAGCGCCGATCCGGTGCCGACTCCGAGGCCGACGGTCACGACGCGGCCACGCAAGCCAAGCTGGCCGAACTCGCCCACCGCCTGGGCGAGAGCGTGCGGCGCCTGCGCGCGCGCAGGGGCATGTCGCGCAAGGTGCTCTCGCAGCTGTCCGGCGTGTCGGAACGCTATCTGGCGCAGCTGGAGACGGGACAGGCCAACGTCAGCTTCAACGTGCTGTGGAGCCTGGCGCAGACCATGGACACCAGCGTCACCAGCCTGCTGGAGGAGCGGCCGGACGAGAACCCCGACCTGACGCTGGCCAAGCGCCTGCTGGAGTCCCTGTCGCCGGAGGAGCAGTCGGCCGCCTACCAGCTGCTGCGCCTGCGCTATGGCGGGCAGCGGGCGCCGTCGGGGCGGGTGGCGCTGATCGGGCTGCGCGGGGCCGGCAAGACGACGCTGGGCCGCCTGCTGGCGCGGCACTACCACGTGCCGTTCATCCGCCTGACCACGCTGGTCGAGCAGACCGCCGGCATGGACATGCCGGAGATCTTCATCGCCATGGGCCAGAAGGGATACCGCCGGCTGGAGCTGAACGCGCTGCAGACCGCCATCGCCCAGCACCCGCGCGCGGTGATCGAGACCGGCGGCAGCATCGTGTCGGAGCCGGAAACCTTCGACCTTCTGCTGTCGTCCTGCTTCACCGTGTGGCTGCGCGCCAGCCCGCAGGAGCACATGCAGCGCGTCATGGAACAGGGCGACACCCGCCCGATCGAGGGCCACATGCAGCGCGCCATGGACGACCTGAAGGCGATCCTGGACTCGCGCAGCACCTTCTACCGCCGCGCCGACGCGGTGCTGGACACGTCGGGGCGCGGCATCGAGGAATGCATGGAGGAACTGGCCGCCCTGTGCGCGGGGTGTTTCGCACAGCCGCTGCCGGTGGCGGCGTCGGGGCGGTGAAGACGTTTGCCCCCTCCCTAACCCTCCCCCGCCGAAGGCGGTGGAGGGGACTGCCGCCGCTTTACCCTCCACCGCAACGCGGGGGAGGGTGGCGAGCGTCAGCGAGCCGGGTGGGGGCAAAGCGCCTCACAGCCCGATGTGCGTCCGCAATATCCCCGGATCGGCCTTCAGCCCGACCGACGGGCCGTCGTAGACCACCCTCCCCTTCACCATGATCGCCGCGCGGTCGGTGAGGTCCAGCAGGACGTCGACGTTCTTGTCGACGATCACCGTGGCGATGCCGGTCGCCTTGATCTCGCGGATGACCTGCCAGATGGACCGGCGGATCAGCGGGGCCAGACCCTCCGTCGCCTCGTCCAGCACCAGCAGGTCGGGGTTGGTCATCAGCGCGCGGCCGATGGACAGCATCTGCTGCTCGCCGCCCGACAGGTGCGTCGCCGTACTGTCGATGCGCTCGGCCAGCCGCGGGAAGCAGTGCAGCACGCGCTCGAAGTCCCAGTCGGCGCGGCCATTGGGTCCCTTGCGCGCGGCCATGACGAGGTGCTCGCGCACCGACAGGTTGGCGAAGATGCCGCGCCCCTCCGGCACGTAGCCGATGCCGCGCCGGACGATGGCGGGGGTGGCGGCGGAGGTGACGTCGGCGCCGAACACCTCCACCCTCCCCCGCTTCGGCCGGACGAGGCCAAGGATGGAGCGCAGCGTCGTCGTCTTGCCCATGCCGTTGCGGCCCATCAGCGCCACCGTCTCCCCCGCGTGGACGCGGAAGTCGACGCCGTGCAGGACCTGGCTGGGGCCGTAGAAGGTGTGCAGGCCGGTGGCCGCGAGGATGGGCTGGCTCATCAGTATGCTTCCTCCCCGTCGCCCAGGTAGGCCTCCTGCACCTCGCGGCTGGTGCGCACCTCCTGCGTCGGGCCGGACGCGATGACCCGGCCGTTGACCATCACCGTCAGCGTGTGGGCGATGCTGAACACCGCGTCCATGTCGTGTTCCACCAGCAAGAGCGGGTAGCGGGCGCGAAGGTCGAGCAGCAGGTCGACCACGCGTTCGGACTCCTCCCGCCCCATGCCGGCCATCGGCTCGTCCAGCGCCAGCACCTGCGGGCCGGTGGCGAGCACCATGGCGATCTCCAACTGCCGCTGCTCGCCGTAGCTCATGGCCGACGCCACGGTGTGGGCGCGGTGCGCGAGGCCGGCGGTCTCCAGCGCCTCCTCCGCGTGGCGGCGGATGTCGGCGCGGGACGCGGCCGGGCGGAAGAAGCGCATGGAGTGCGGCAGGCGCGCCTGGGCGGCCAGCCAGCAGTTCTCGAAGCAGGTCAGGCGCGTGTAGATGTTGGTCTTCTGGAAGCTGCGGCCGATGCCCAGCCGCGCCACCTTGTGCGGCGCCAGCCCGGCGATGTTGCGGCCGCGGAACAGGATCTGCCCGGCCGAGGGCGCGATCTGCCCGGTGAGCAGGTTGATGAGCGAGCTTTTGCCCGCACCGTTCGGGCCGATCACCGCGTGCGCCTCGCCCGCGTTCAGGCTGAGGTTCACCTGGTTGACGGCGATCAGGCCGCCGTAGGCCTTGGACAGGCCCCGTGTTTCGAGAATGGGTTCCGTCATGGATCGACCTCCCGCGGGATGGCGTCGGGGCGGGGGGCGCGGGGCAGCAGGCGGCCGAGGGCGCGCAGCTGGTCCGGCAGGCCGGCCAGCCCGCGCGGCATCGCCAGCACCATCAGGATGATCAGCACGCCGAAGGGCAGCAGCCAGTGGCTGGTCACGTGCTCCAGCCCGTGGCGTAGCACCTCCACCGCGAAGGCGCCGAAGACCGGACCGATCAGCGTGCCCATGCCGCCCAGGATGACGGTGACCAGCACCGTGCCCGACGCGTGCCAGCCCAGCATCGCCGGATTGACGAACCCGTACTGCGAGGCGCCCAGCACCCCCGCCAGCCCGGCCAGCATGCCGGCGATCACGAACGCCACCAGCTTGTAGGCGTAGACGTCGTAGCCTAGGCTGCGCGTGCGCCCCTCGTTCACGCCGATGCCGCGGATCACCTTGCCGAAGGGGGCCGCCAGCAGCACGCGCAGCAGCGCGTAGGACGCCACCAGCGCCACCAGGGCCGCGTAGTAGAACTGCACCTTGCTTTCGAAATCGACCAGCTTGGCGCCGCCCAGCTCCAGCGCCGGGCGGACGTAGAGGTAGACGCCGTCGGAGCCGCCCGCGACCTTGGAATCGTTGAAGAAGTAGAAGAGCATCTGGCCGACCGCCAGCGTGACCATGATGAAGTAGATGCCCCCCGTGCGCAGCACCAGGGCGCCGATGGCCAGCGCCACCACGCCGGTGCCGGCCACCGCCAGCGGCACGGAGGTCAGCAGCGACGGCGCCTCGTACTCCGGCGTCAGCAGCACCAGGAGGTAGGCGCCCAGGCCGTAGAAGGCGGCGTGACCCAGGCTGACCAGCCCGACGATGCCGACCAGCAGGTCCAGGCTCATGGCCAGCAGGCCGGCGATCATCACGGTGGTGAGCTGCTGGAGGACGAACTCGTGCCGGGTGCCCGGCATCAGCCCCTCGGCCAGCGGGAAGCCGGCCAGCGCCACAAGGAGCAGCAGCAGGCCGGCCGCGCGCAGCGAGGGGCGTGGCGATGAACGCATGGAAACTCCCTTTTCGCTTTCACGCACGGGCGAACAGGCCCTGCGGGCGCCACAGCAGCACGCCGGCCATGACGGCGTAGACCAGCAGGCTGGCGAAGTCCGGCAGCAGCACGCGGCCGAAGGTGTCGGCCAGCCCGATCAGCAAGGCGCCCAGCAGCGCCCCCTTGACCGATCCGATGCCGCCGATCACCACGACGACGAAGCTGATGACGATCACCTGATCCCCCATCCCCGGATAGACGGAGGACAAGGGCGTCACGATGGCCCCGGCGAAGCCGGACATGGCCGCCCCGGCGGCGAAGACGACGGCGAACAGCATCTTGATGTCGATGCCCAGCGCGGCGACCATCTCGCGGTTGCTGGCGCCCGCGCGGATCCACATGCCGAAGCGCGTCTTCTGGATGACCAGGAACAGCGCCGCCGCCAGCACCGCGCACAGCACCGCCAGCAGGATGCGGTAGGCGGGGAACGACAGCGTGTCGGTGAGCGGGATGGAGGCGTCGACCGCCGCCGGAACCGCCACGCCGTGCACGTCGTTGCCCCAGGCGATGCGTTGCAGCTCGTTCAGGACCAGGATCAGCCCGTAGGTCAGCAGCACCTGGTCCAGGTGGTTGCGCTCGTACAAATGGACCAGCAGCAGCCGCTCGATCAGGTAGCCCAGCGCCGCCACCGCGGCGATGGCCACCGGCACGGCCACCAGCAGGCTGCCCGACCACGCCGCCGCCCACCATGCGACGTAGGCGCCCATCATGTAGAAGGCGCCGTGGGCGAGGTTGATGATGCCCATGATGCCGAAGATCAGCGTCAAGCCGCTGGCGATCAGGAAAAGCAGAAGCCCGTACTGGATGCCGTTGAACATCTGGACGAGCAGAAAGCTGGCGTCCACCGCTCCGCCTCCGCTGTGGTTCGGGGGGTGCCGGACGTTGGGTTTTCGCTGCGCTCAACCCAACCTACGGGAACGTTCCACGTAGGTTGGGTTGAGGCCAAAGCCGAAAACCCAACGCCGGTCAGGCCGGCATCTTGCAGCCGCGCGCCGGGTCGGCCAGCTTGGGTGCGGCCACGCCGATGACCACGTTCTGCCCGCCGCGCACCTGCCGCAGGTAGATATCCTGCACCGGGTTGTGCGAGGGGGAGAAGGTCATGGCGCCGCGCGGCGAGTCGATGGTCGCCTTTTCCATGGCGGCGTAGAGTGCCGCCTTGGCGCCGGTGTCGCCCTTCACCGCGTTGAAGCCGGCGATCAACATCAGGCCGGCGTCGTAGCCCTGCACGCCGTAGATGTCCGCCTCCTTGCCGAAGGCCTTTTTATAGGCTTCGCGGAAGCTCTTGTTGGCGGGGATGTCGAGGGTGTCGGCGTAGTGCAGCGTGGTCAGCAGCCCCTCGGCCGCCGCACCCTGCGCCTCCAGCGTGCCTTCGGTGAGGAAGCCGGATCCCAGCAGCGGGATCTGGTCCTTCAGGCCGGCCGCGGCGTAGTCCTTGACGAACTTCACCGCCCCGCCGCCGGCGAAGAAGGTGAAGACGGCGTCGGGCTTCAGCGCCGCGATCTCGGCCAGGTTGGCCTGGAACTCGACGTTGGGGAACGGCACCGTGATCTCCTTGACCACCTTACCGCCCAGCGCCTCGAACCCCTCCTTGAAGCCGGCGATGGCCTCCTCGCCCGCACCGTACTTCCAGGTGATGGAGACGATTTTCCGGTAGCCCTTGTCGTAGGCGACCTTGCCCATGGGGAAGGCCGGCTGCCAGTTGGTGAAGGAGGTGCGGAAGATGTTGGGCGCGCACATCGGCCCGGTCGCCGGGCCGGCGCCGGCGTTGGGGATGACCAGCAGCGTGCCGGTCTCGCGCGCCACCTTGACCATGCCCATGGCGACACCGGAGTGCACCGTGCCGAACAGCACGTCGACGGCGTCGCTCTTGATCAGCCGGGTGGCGTTGGCGGGGGCGCGCGACGGTTCCGCCTCGTCGTCCAGGGTGACGATCTCCACCTCGCGCCCGCCCAGCTTGTTGCCGTGCATCTCCAGCGCCAGCTTCAACCCGTTGACGCCGGCCTCGCCCAGGGCGGCGTAGGTGCCGGTGAAGGGCATCATGGCGCCGATGCGGATCCTGGCGGTGTTGCCGAGAGCGATTCGGGCCGGCCATCCGGCGGCGGTCGTGACCCCGGCGATGGTGCCGGCCTGCAACAGGGTACGTCGGCTGATCAGCATGGGGCGCTCCTCCTTGTTCCGCCTGCGTCGGCTCAGGCAGGATTTTTTGCTTGGCTGATATGCATTATAATGCAGGAGACGGGGCGCAACAAGCGGCAAAATGAGCCTATTCGCATTATAGTGCAGCGGCACGGCGGAGCAGAAGCACCCTTTCCTGAATGCACCGCAGCATGCATTATATGGCACACGATCGCGGGCCACACGAACAGTCGGCCCGCCAACGCATCTGGAGAACACGACGGTGACCATGAGCAGCAGCAGCCCGATCCGCTATCTGGTGCCCGAGCCCCCGGCCTTCGGCGAACCGGTCGAGGTGGCGCCGGGCGTGCTGTGGCTGCGGCTGCCGCTCCCCTACGCGCTGGACCACATCAACCTCTACCTGTTCGAGGAGGCGGACGGCTGGACGCTGTTCGACACCGGCATCGGCGACGACGTCAGCAAGGCGCTGTGGGAGGAGGTGCTGGCCACCCGCCTGGGCGGCCGGCCGATCGTGCGCGTCGTGGTCAGCCACTACCACCCCGACCACGTCGGCTTGGCCGGCTGGCTGCACGAGCGGTTCGGCATGCCGCTGCACATGGCGCAGGCCGAGTACCTGTTCAGCAAGGTCCAGCAGCAGCCGCGCGACGAGGCGTCGTACGCCGCCTACGCGGCGTTCTACCGGCAGTGCGGCCTGAGCGACGAAGCGGTGGAGCAGGTGCTGGGCCGCGGCCTCGGCTACCTCAGCCGCATCACCGGCCTGCCGCCCGCCTTCGAGCGGCTGATGGCCGGCGATACGCTGCGCATGGGCGGGCGCGACTGGCGGGTGCTGACCGGCGGCGGCCATTCGCCGGAGCAGGTGATGCTGTACTGCGAGCGCGACCGCCTGTTCCTGTCGGCCGACCAGGTGCTGGCGCACATCACGCCGAACGTCAGCGTCTTCACCATGCAGCCGAATGCCGACCCGCTGTCGCTGTTCCTGCGCTCGCTGGCCGAACTGCGCGCCGAGGTGGACGCCGACGTGCTGGTCCTGCCCTCGCACCGGCTGCCCTTCCGCGGCCTGCACGCCCGCGTGGCGCAGTTGGAGGAACACCACGCCCACCGCTGCGACCTGATCCTGGAGGCCTGCGCGGCGGAGGCGCAAAGCTGCAAGGACCTCATCCCCGTCCTGTTCCATCGGGCGCTCGACCCGCACCAGCTCAGCTTCGCGGTGGGCGAGGCGCTGGCCCACATCAACCATCTGGTGGCCAAGGGCACGCTGACGCCGAAGCGCGGCGCGGACGGCGTGCTGCGCTACTCAGGGCGGCAGCGGTGACACGCCGATCACCCACCTGTGCAGGAACAGGATAACGGCATAGACGACCAGCACCACCACCGGCAGCCGTCCGCGGAACTCGGCCAGGACGAACCGCTGCCGGCCGGCGAGAATGGCCGCGAAGGGCACGTTGGAGGTGACGGCGGCGTAACGCGCCCAGGCATCGGGCCGGCGTCGGGCCAGCTTGGTGTCGATCAGGACGGAGCCGGCCAGCGCCAGCACCGCCATGGTGCCGAACAGCAGCACCGAGGCGGCGTCGCCGTTCGGCACGAGGTGCGCCAGCGCCCACAGCGCGATGCCCCACAGGAACGGGTTGCGCGTCACCCGCAGGATGCCGCGCGCCGGATCGGCGCTTTCCAGCAGGGTGTCGCGGCCGACGGCGGTGGGGTTGGGCGTCGATTCGCCCGCGATGATCAGCAGCAGCGCCACCGGCATGGCCAGCAGCGGAATCCAGGGCTGCCAGGGTTCGTAGCTCCACACCGGCACGGTCGGCGCGGTGGCGTAGGCCCAGACCAGCCAGACGAAGGCCAGCGCGGCGATCAGCGCGTAGAGGCCGCGGTAGCGATTCTCGCCCAGCCGCGCCACCAGCGCCGCGCGCAGCGGCGTGCTGGAAATGCCGAAATGCGTGAGCAGCAGGAACGCGCCCGCCGCCGCCAGACCGCCGAGCGTGCCGGTCATCGGTGCCCCTCCCCGTTCAACCGGGAGAAGAGCTTAGGCTGGGCAACGGGATCCGCAAGCCCCTCCCCCGGTCGAAACCGGCGGAGGGGCTTGCCGTCACATCAGAACTCGCCGCTGCTGCACAGCGCCCACGCACCACTCTGCAGGCCGAAGAACTGCGCGGCGATCTTGCCGCCGGCACCCTTCTCCATGACGACGCGGAAGCGGTCGCCGGTGCACTGGCCGGCCGGCTGCGTCTTGTAGGGCAGCGCCACGTGCTTGGACTTCAGGCAGGCGTCCGACACCTTGGCCTTGCCGACGGTGTCGACCTTGTTGCCCTTCAGCACCATGAAGTAGTGCTTGGCGGCACCGCCGGCCACGTCGGCCTTGATCTCGATCCGGCCGGAGCGGGTCGGCTTCATGCCGGCGTCCTGCACGCCGTCGGGCGCGCCCGGCGGGATCGTGCGGAAGGAGACCTGCTGGCACGCCGCCGGCTCCTTCGCGGCGGCCGGGGTCGGCGCCACCGCCAGCACAGCCCCGGCGGCCAGAAGCGCCACGGCCAAGGCACCCGAAACGCGGGAACCCGTCATCGTCGATTCTCCCCAATTCCTGTCTTAGGACGTCCGGCCAGGGGGCCGGCCCCGCGCCAGTATTCCGCAGCGCCGCCCCAAGGCAACCGACAAAGTGCCGGTGCCCGTGACATTTTCCACGGACGGCGGTCTGTCAGGCGGCGGAGACGGCCATGCAGGTCTGCTGCATGAGCGCCACCTCGCGCTCCACGCCGTTCTCGACCACGGAGACCTCGATCGTGCAGACGGTGAGCGTGCGCCCGGACTTCTGCACGCGGCCGCGGGCGATCATCGCCTCGCCCTTGGCCGGAGCCATCAGGTTGATCTTGAACTCCACCGCCAGCACTTCCGACCCGGCCGGCATCAGCGTGTAGGCGGCGTAGCCGCCGGCGTTGTCGGCCAGCGTAGCGACGACGCCGGCGTGGAAATAGCCGTGCTGCTGCGTCAGCTCCGGGTGGAAGGGCATCCGCATCTCGCAGAAGCCGGGCTCCACCCGCGCCAGCGCGATGCCGAACGCCCGCGCGATCGGCTGGCGCTCGAAGCTGGCGAGGCAGCGGGCCTGCCAATCCGGGTCGCGGGGCTCGTACCGGGACATGCGTCCGTCCATGCTGCGTTGCGGCGATGCTTGTGCAACGCAGCATGGCGGTTCTTCATGATCCGATCAAGCCGCGTTGCGGGCTGCTGGCCTCGGCGTAGCGCTTCATGGGGATGCGGCCGGCCAGCCGGGCGCCGTGGCCGGCCTCCACCGCCGCCCGCATCGCCGCCGCCATGCGCACGGGATCGCGCGCCTTCGACACCGCCGTGTTGAGCAGCACGGCGGAGCAGCCGAGTTCCATCGCCAGCGCGGCGTCCGACGCCGTGCCGATGCCGGCGTCCAGCACGACGGGCACGCCGCTGCGGGCGCAGATCACCTCGATCGCGTGCGGGTTGCGGATGCCCAGGCCCGAGCCGATGGGGGAGCCCAGCGGCATCACCGCCGCCGCCCCGGCATCGGCCAGCTTGCGGCAGGTGACCGGGTCGTCGTTGCAGTAGGGCAGCACCACGAAGCCGTCCGCCACCAGCGCGCGCGTCGCCGCCAGCAGTTCCTCTACGTCGGGGTAGAGCTGTTCGGCGTCGCCGATGACCTCCAGCTTGATCCACTCGGTGCCCAGCGCCTCGCGCGCCAGCTGGGCGGTCAGCACCGCCTCCCGCGCGGTGAGGCAGCCGGCGGTGTTGGGCAGCAGGTGCACGCGCCCGGCCAGCAGGTCGACGAGGCTTTCCTCGGGTGCCGCGAGGTCGATGCGGCGAATCGCCAGCGTGGCGATCTCCGCCCCGCTGGCCTTCAGCGCGTCGAGCATGACCTGCTGGTTGGGATAGCCGGCCGTGCCGAGGAACAGCCTTGAGGCGAAGCGGCGCCCGGCGATGGTGAGGGTGTCGGTCATGATGAGGTCCTTCCTCAGCCGCCTTGCAGCGGGCGGACGATTTCCAGGGTGTCGCCGGGCTCCAGCGCCGTGGTGTCCCAGGCACGCCGCGGCACGACGGCGCCGTTGCGGGCCACGGCGACGCCGCGCGTTTCTTGGGCGATGCCGTGGCCGGGCAGCAGCTCGGCCATCAATTCGGCCAGGGTGCGGGCGGTCAGCGGCGCCTCGGCGCCGTTCAGGCGGATGGTGGGCATGCGTCCCCTCCCCGGCTCAGGCAGCGAAACGCGCGATTTCGTAGGGGCGGATGACCGCGTCGGCCTCGCCGGAGAGGATCAGGTCGGCGACCGTGTCGGCCGTGATGGGGGCGAGCAGGATGCCGTTGCGGTGGTGGCCGGTGGCGTAGACCAGGCCGTCCACGACGCCATGCCCAAGGATCGGCGCGTCGTCGCGGCTGCCGGGGCGGAAGCCGGTCCAGGTTTCGATAATCGGCAGTTCGGCCGCCGACGGCAGGGCGCGCCATACGCCTTCCAGCAGCGACAGCAAGCCGCCGGCCGTGAGCGAATCATCGAAGCCCTTCTCCTCCGTCGTGGCGCCGACGATCAGCGTGCCGTCGCGGCGCGGCACCAGATAGGCGCCGGTCGTCCACACCACGTGGTTCAGCAGCGGGGCGGCGGGGTCCATGCGCAGCGACAGCATCTGCCCCTTGATCGGCCGCACCGGCGGCAGGGCTTCCTTCGGCAGCCCGTCGATGCCGCGCGACCACGCGCCGGCCGCCAGCACCACGACGTCCGCCGGGATGGTGGTGTCGCCGACCGCAAGGCCGGCGGCGCGACCGCCCTCCACCAGCACGCGGGCGACCTCCGTGTGCTCGTGCACCTCGGCACCCGCGTTGCGGGCGGCAGCCAGGAGGGCGGCGGAGAGCCTGCGGTTGTCCACCTGATGGTCGACGGCGCTGTACAGCGCGGCCGGCACGCCGGGGTGCAGGAAGGGCTCGCGCCGCCGCGCCTCGGCACCGTCCAGCCAGTCGATGGGCAGGCCCAGGCCGCGATGGAAATCGTGCAGGAAGCGCAGGCGCGCCGCGTCGTCGGCGTTCAGCGCGGCAAACAGCGTGCCTTCCGTGCGCAGGTCCACGTCGATGCCGGTGGCGGCCAGCAGTTCGGCGGCGAAGGCCGGCCACCGGTCCTGGCTGGCGCGGGTGAGGCCGAGCAGGCGCTCCTCCCCCGGTTCGGTCTCCATGCAGGCGGCCAGCATGCCGGCGGCGGCGCGGCTGGCCCCGGCCCCCGCGGCGGCGCGGTCGAAGACCTGCACGGGGCAGCCGGCGGCGGCCAGCCGCCACGCGATGCCCAGGCCGATGACGCCGGCACCGATGACGGCGATGCGCGGCTTGGCGGACGGAATACGGACGGATTTCGGGCGTGGTTCGGCCATGCGCGGCTCCCTTCGCTGGCATTATCCAGACAGGTTCGTTGGGTGTGATCTCAGCCGCACGCCACGCGTGCAGCACCCCAGCCATGCCACCGGTCTACCGGTGCATGGCCGCGCGCGCAAGCCGTTTCTTCACGAATGATACGGACGAAGCCTGAAGGCTTCGTCCGTATCACCCTCTCGCCCCTTGCTGTGCAAGGGGCTGCCGGGTTTGACCGGCGGCGCTTGATGGAAGCGATCAAGCGCCGCCGGTATGGCTTTACAGGAGAATGGCGGCCGCCAGCCCGAGGAAGGCGAAGAAGCCCACCACGTCGGTCACCGTGGTGAGGAACACCGAACTGGCCACCGCCGGGTCGATGTCCAGCCGGTCGAGCCCCAGCGGGATCAGCACGCCGAACAGGCCGGCGACGAACAGGTTGATGACCATGGCGCTGGCGATGACCACGCCGATCATCGGCCCGAACCACACCCAGGCGATGAGCCCGACCAGAACGGCGAAGACCCCGCCGTTGATCAGGCCGACCGCCACCTCCTTCCCCACCACGCGCCACGCGTTGGCGGCCGACAGCTCGCGCGTCGCCAGCGCACGCACCGCCACGGTCAGCGTCTGCGTGCCGGCGTTGCCGCCCATGGAGGCGACGATGGGCATCAGCACGGCCAGCGCCACGATCTGCTCGATCGTCGCCTCGAACAGCGAGATGACGCCGGCCGCGATGAAGGCGGTGACGAGGTTCACCACCAGCCAGCCGACGCGCGCCTTGGCGATGTCCAGCGTGGCGGAGTAGACGCCGGTGTCGCCGGCGCCGCCCAGCTTCAGGATGTCGTCCGACGCCTCCTCGTCGATGACGTGCACCACGTCGTCCACGGTGATGACGCCGATCAGCCGCCCGGCCGGGTCCACCACCGGGGCGGAGACCAGCGCGTACTGGCGGAAGAGGTTCGCCACCTCCTCCTGGTCCATGGTGCCGGGGATGGTGTGCAGGTCGTCGGTGACGAGGTCGGCGATGCGCACGGAGCGCTTCTGCCGCATGACGCGCGACAGCCGCACCGCCCCCACCACCCGGTGCATGGGATCGACGACGAACAGGTCGTAGAAATCCTCCGGCAGGTCGTCGCCGGCCGCGCGCAGGTAGTCGAGCGTGCGGCCCACCGTCCAGAACTGCGGCACGGCGACGAGGTCGCGCTGCATCAGGCGGCCGGCGGTGTACTCCTCGTACGCCAGGTTCTCCTGGACCAGCGCGCGGTCCTCTTCCGGCAGGTTGGCCAGGATCTCGGCGCGGGTTTCCTCGTCCAGGTCCTCGATGACGTCGACGGCGTCGTCGGTGTCCAGCTCGGCCACCGCGGCGGCCAGCTCCTTCGGCTCGAAGAGGTCGACCACCTCCTCGCGCAGGTCGGCGTTCAGGTAGGACAGAACCTCGGCGTCGAAGCCCGGGCGCAGCACCTCGATCAGGTCGGCGCGCACGTCGGGGTCGATCTGCTCGATCAGGTCGGCGACGTCGGCGGCGTGGAAATCCTCCAGCTCGGCGCGGACGGCGCCGGTGCGGCCGACGCGCAGCTGCTGGGCGATCTCCTCGACGAACTCGGGCTCGACACCGTAGGGCCGCTCCTCCTCCTCCTCGCGGAACTGGGACGGGCGCTCCTCCTCGGGAGGCGGGGCGGACGGGGGCGGGCCGGCGGGGGGCGGGCCAGCGGAGGGCAAGGCGTGCGGATCGTTCTGATCGGACGCGTGCATCGCTTCCCCCATGGCCGGAGCGCGTACGCCTGCCGTACGCACGGCACGAGATAGAGGGCCGCGCACGCGATGTCCAGCGTTCGGGCGCCACCGCTGGACAGAGCGCGCGGAAGCGTGTTTCCTGGGACCGCGAAGCGACACCGGGAACCGGCAATGGAGTACGCCTTCACCGACGTCGACGGCACGGAAGGCATCCTGCTGTCAGGTCGATTCACCTACGACGACGCCCAGAAGTTCCACGCCATGGTGGACGAGTGGGATTTCGCGGCGCGCCCGGACGTGGCGCTGGACCTGCGCTACCTGACGTTCCTCGATTCGACGGCGATCGGCATGCTGTTCATCCTGGCCAACCGCTGCCGCGACGCCAAGGGCAACGTCACCATCGTGAACGCCCAGCCCTACATCGTGCAGACCATGCGGCGGGTGTCGCTGGACCAGTACGTGTTCATCCGCTGAGAGTTTGGCGCTGACCTAACCCCGGAACACGAAAAAGCCCGCGTGGTCCGGAGACCCGCGGGCTTTTTTCGTCACTCCCCTTCGGATGACCCGGAGGGGAGATGGTGCGGTCGAGAAGACTCGAACTTCCACGGCATTTCTGCCACAGCGACCTCAACGCTGCGCGTCTACCAATTCCGCCACGACCGCATCCCTGGTAGATCCGATGCTTGCACCGGAGTGGGCGGGGGAATACCAGATCCCGAGCGGGGCATCAAGCCTCGCAATCGACAATTCGGAAAGAAAGTGCGTCCCCACCCATGACGGACACCGGAACCATCCTGCGCCACGGCATCGAATGGCGGATCAGCGAGGCCCCCGTCCCCTACCCCGAGGCGGTGGCGGCCATGGAGGAACGGGTCGAGGCGATCCGCGCCGGCACCGCGCCGGAGCTGGTGTGGCTGCTGGAGCACCCGCCGCTCTACACCGCCGGCACCAGTGCCCGCGACGAGGACCTGCTGGAGCCCGACCGCTTCCCCGTCTACCGCACCGGGCGCGGCGGCCAGTTCACCTACCACGGGCCGGGGCAGCGCGTGGGCTACGTCATGCTGGACCTGAAGAAGCGCGGCGCCGACGTGCGCGCCTACGTCCGCGACCTGGAGGAATGGCTGATCCGCACGCTGGCGGCCTTCAACATCAAGGGCGAGCGGCGCGAGGGCCGCGTCGGCATCTGGGTGGACAAGGCCCCCTACGGCGGGCTGAAGGGCCAGGAGGACAAGATCGCCGCCCTGGGCGTGCGCGTGCGCCGCTGGGTGACCTTCCACGGCGTGGCGCTGAACGTGGAGCCGGACCTCAGCCACTTCGGCGGCATCGTTCCCTGCGGCATCTCGCAGTACGGGGTCACGTCCATGGTGGCGCTGGGCCATCTGGTGACCATGGAGGACGTCGATTCGGCCCTGATCGCCGCCTGGGAAGAGGTGTTCGGGGAGGGGGCGTGAGGCTACCGCCGCGCGCCCGCCGGGTTCACCTCGGCGCCGGCGGCGCGCAGGGCGTTGACGTCCTGGTTGTCCATGGCGACCACGACGCAGCCGGTGCTGTCGCCGTTGCGGAACAGGTAGATCATCTTCTTGTCGGCCAGCTTGTCCTCGTCCACCAGGTTCAGGCCGTGGCCGAACGCCACGCCCAGCACGTCGGTCTTGAAGACGGCGCGGAAGCGCATGGGCATCTGCTGGCGGAAGCGGCGGGCGGCGCAGGCGTCGCTGAGCTTCTTCTCGATGCGGCCGGCCTTGCGCCAGTCCTCCTTGGAGCGGATGGTCACCCACTGCGGCGGCAGCGGGAACTGCACCACCGGCGGCGACAGCGGCAGGTCGTAGCCGCCGGGCGGCAGCGGCGGCATGTGGCGGGGGTTCGTGCGCTCCACCTTGCTGATCGGGTCGTCGTTCGCCGCCGCCGGCCCGGCCAGCAGGGCGAGAGCGACCAGTGTGCAGGCCGGCCTACGCAACGAGGTTCACGCCCTTGGCGGCCGGCTCGGCGGGGGTGCCGCCGAACGCCGCCTTGAACGCCCCCATCAAGTCCAGCGACAGGCCGAGCGGGCTGCCGTCCTTGGGTTTGTCCTTGGGCGTGACGGTCGCCAGCCCTTCGAAGGCGGCGGCCGGGTCGTCGCTGGCCATGACGTTGCCCAAGGCCCCCAGCACGCCCTCCAGCTCCTCGTCGGTGAAGCCGTCGGCCTTCACGGTCAGGCCGGTCTGGCGCACGTCCAGCGCCGCCGCCTCGCTCTCGCGGGTGTAGGCGGCGCTGCGGCCGTCGGTGGCGAAGGACGCCGATTCGCGGCTGTGGCGCAGCGACAGCGACGCGCTGTCGAAGGAGATCGACAGCGACTTGTCGCCCTGCTGGATGGTCAGCTCGATGTTGCGCACCTCGACGGCGACGCTGGCGGCCTCGCGCTCCTCCGAGGCGGCGGCGAGCAGGCGGGGCCGCGCCTCGGCCAGGGCCGCCTTGCGCTCGTCGTCGCCGAAGCGGCCCTTGAAGCCCTTGACCGCCTTGCCCGCGTCCTCGTCGCCGAAGCCCAGCGCCTTCAGCGTGCGCTCCAGGTCGCGGCCCATGGCGTCCATGACCGAGTCCAGCTGCTTGCCGAATTCCTCGGTGAAGGCGGCCACACCCTGCATCTGCGCCAGCGCCGCGTCGGCGTCATCGACGCCTTTCTTCGCCCCGTCGCTGGCCCCGTCGCTGAGGCCGCGCAGGCGTTGCGTGAGGTCCTGAAGGTTGGCGCTGAGCAGGAAGGCGGGGTCGGACGTGTCCCTGGGGGCCGCCGGCTTGGGCTCGGCCGCGTCCTTGGCGCCGGCCTTGCCCTTGGCCTCGGCGGCCTTGGTGAAGGCGTTCGTCAGCATGCTCTTGATGGACGAGAGATCCGAGCCGATCACCGCCGCCTCCACAGGTTCCTGCCGGCGCCAGCCTAGCGCGGCATGGTGAACGGAACCCTAATGCGGGGTGCGAGCGGCCCGGCCGGGGGGAGCCGATGCAACCGGATGCAACGGGATGCAACGGATTCGGCAGGGTGTTGCATTCGGCCATTCCCTCCATTTTCGGCCGTCGCGCGTGCGCGCAGGGGACGGCCAGGATCACCTCCATCGTGCCGGCCGATAGGAATATTGTCAATCGGGAGGTCCCGACTCACGCCCTTGGGTCACGCCGCCCAATTCACGCCGTCGGGCGCTGGTGGAAGCCGCCGGGGCCGGGGTCCTCGGCCGGTTCGGTCAGGACGTCGCGCACCACGGCGGCCGGCGGACCCTCGCGGCAGGCGGCCAGCATCGCCTCCACGGCCGTGGCCGGGCCGGCGAACAGCGCCTCGACCGAGCCGTCGGCGCGGTTGCGCACCCAGCCGGAAAGGCCCAGGCCGGTCGCCGTCTCCACCGTCCAGCCGCGGTACCACACGCCCTGCACCCGCCCCTGGATGCGCGCCAGCACCGCCTTGCGTTCACCCTGCGGCATGATCTGATCTCGCGTTGGGTCTATTCGCTAATAATGAGTGAGGGCGGCATAACGTCGATAGAATTCATCGCTGAGGTTAGGTGTTCTATATCCGTTCCAACCCAACGCGCGCGCAACCAGTGTTCGCACTGGTCTTGCGCCAGCGACAGGCAACTCAGCTGACACGGACACACGAGCAAAGCGCGACACTTGAGGCATATCCTATCTATCTGTAAACTTGAGCAGTTGGGGCCATTTCCGCTCCATAACGGCTTCCCGGGCGAGCTGACAGACATGAATGATTTGAATACGCGCGTAAACCGCCTCGATTGGTCTCTCCTGGACAATCAGGTGCAAATGGCCCAGAAGGACATTGGCATTTCCGATTCGGGAAAGGCTTTTCCATATATCGTAGTCCCTAGCCTTCTAAACATAACAATAGAAGAAACATCCGACACCATTACAGATGGATCAAACGACCGCGGCATTGATGCCATGTATTTTGATGAGCGCGATGGTCAGTGCACATTGCACCTGTTTAACTGCCGGTACAGGAAAACATTTGAAAAATCTACAAGAAATTTCCCGGGCAGAGAGTTAGATGAGGTTTTCAGTTTCATTTTTGACCTTATCAACAAAAATCCAGGATTGAAGCAATCAAGCAATCACCTGCTTTATGATAAGATTTTATATGTCTGGGAAAAATACGTCGACCCAAGATTTCGTATAAAGATATATTTCTGCTCTAATGGTGACGGATTCTCGCCACATGATGAGGAGCGGGCGAAAGCATTTTTCAGAGATTACTCTTTTGTTGAAATACACGACATTAATTTACCTACGCTTGTAAATCAGATTATACGAAGTTCTTTCCGCCCGTCTAGCGGAAAGCTCAGGTTGCTTGATAAGCAATACTTTATTCGCAACGACGAAAGGCACAGAGGACTTATTGCCACGGTTCAAGCATCGGATTTCGTCAGCATGATCTCCGACCCAAGCGACACTACAAAGATATTTGCCCCACTCTTCGACGAGAACATACGCGTTTTTTTAGGGACGAAGAATGACGTAAATAAATCTATTATCGAGACAGCCCTTGGACCTGAGCATCAGGATTTTTGGTACCTCAATAACGGCGTCACCATCGTCTGCCAATCTTTTCAATGCGGTACCGGCATCCCTAATCCTTACGTGCAACTCGAAAACATGCAGATTGTAAACGGCGCACAAACATCTCATGCCCTATTTGAGGTTCACAAAACCGATCCGGACCGAGTCAAAGATATATACCTTCTTGTCAGGATATATGAGACAAGGAATGCAGAAATCGTTTTGAAAATCGCCGAGGCCACAAACACGCAAACACCCATTAAATCACGAGATCTTAGAGCAAACCATCCTATCCAGAGAAGGCTTGAAAAAGGATTCCTCGCCCTTGGCTATTACTACGAGCGCAAGCGTGGTCAATATGCAGACAACCATGCAGATAAGAGAATTGACGCCCTTCGCGCCGGACAGACATATCTAGCCTACTATCTTGGGGAGCCTGACAGAGCGAAAACCCAGTCAGACCAAATATTTGGGAGTATGTATCACCTCATCTTCAACGATGACATCACTGAGCAGAAAATTCTCTGCTGCGTCCTGCTCGCAAAGATCATCGAAGAAGAAAAGAAAACTGTCAAAAAGCGGATCAAAAGAAATATGTCGCGGAGGGATGACGATGAGTTCATAATAGAAGGATCATTCCATATACTTTACGTTGTTGGCCTACTGTGCCGTCGCGATGGCATAAACTTAGAAGATTTTTCTAAGTCAAATCTTTATATAAGCGCAGCCATAAACCTTACTAGAGATATAGCGGAGCAATATAGGGCGACATCATACTACAAGTTCTTTCGGAGCGTGAAAGCTAAGGACGTATTACGGGATGCCGTAATTGGTGCTCAACCCGATCTATTCAGCAGCATATGAGGAGTGCGCAGGGCGACGCTCATAGGCTTCTTCGCCCCCACCAGCCCATGACGTAGGCCGCGTGCACGGCCAGCGGGGCGCCCCAGGCGACCAGGGGGAAGAGGAACCACGGGGTGTCCGGCGCGGTCAACGCGTTGATCGGCACCACGACGACCATCACCCCGAAGTACAGGAGCAGGTGGTTGAGGAAGCCGCGCAGCCGCCCGCGCCGGGCGGTATCGGTGTCGGTATCGGTGTCAGCGGCGGGGTGTTCAGCCATGGCCGTCCTTCATGCGCGCCGCCTCCTCGTCCAGCAGGGCCTTGCGCGACAGCTTGCCGATCATCGTCTTGGGCAGCGCGTCGCGGAACTCCACGACCTTCGGCATCTCGATGGGGGAGAGCTTGTCCTTCAGGAAGGCGCACAGCTCGTCCTTGGTCAGCTCCTGCCCGTCGGCGACCTTGACGTAGGCCTTCACCGTCTGGCCGCGGTACTCGTCCGGCACGCCGGCCACCACGCATTCGGCCACGGCCGGGTGCAGGTAGATCGCCTCCTCCACGTTGCGGGGATAGACGTTGAAGCCGCTGCACAGGATCATGTCCTTGATGCGGTCGACGATGAAGACGTAGCCGTCCTCGTCCATGGTGCCGACGTCGCCGGTGTGCAGGCGGCCGTCGATCAGGGTCAGCGCCGTCTCGTGCGGCTTGTTCCAGTAACCCTTCATCACCTGCGGGCCGCGGATGCAGACCTCGCCCTTCTCGCCCACGGGCAGGACGCGCCGGGGTTCCTCCAGGCTGACGATCTCGATCACCGTGCCGGGCAGCGGCAGGCCGATGGAGCCCGGCTTGTTGACGCCGTGCAGCGGGTTGCCGGTGGCGACGGGGGAGGATTCCGACAGGCCGTAGCCCTCCACCAGGACGCAGCCGGTGTTGCGCTCGAACGCCTCCTTCACCTCCACCGGCAGGGGGGCGCCGCCCGACAGGCAGAAGCGGATCGAGGACAGGTCGTACTTCGCCAGGTCCTTGTGGTGGTTGATCGCCGTGTAGATGGTGGGCACGGCGGGGAACAGCGTCGGCTTCTTCTCGTGGATGGTCTGCATGACCTGATCCAGGTCGAAGCGCGGCAGCATCACGATCTCGGCGCCGAACTTGATGCTGAGGTTCATCACCACGGTCATGGCGAAGACGTGGAAGAAGGGCAGCACGCCCAGCATGCGCTCCTCCCCCGGCCGGGCGCCGACGAACCACGCCGTGCACTGCACCGCGTTGGCGTAGAGGTTGGCGTGCGTCAGCATCGCCCCCTTGGGCACGCCGGTGGTGCCGCCGGTGTACTGCAGCACCGCCACGTCCGCGCGCGGGTCGATCGCCACCGGCGCCGGCCGGCCGTCGTTGGCCAGCAGCGTGCGGAACGGCACGTGGCGGCCGTCGTCGGGGATGGCGGCCAGCTCCTTGCGCTTGGCGATCGGGAACAGCCAGTTCTTGGGGAACGGCAGGATGTCCGCCATCTTGCAGACGATGATGCGCTTCAGCCCGGTCTGGGTGAGCATCGGCAGCAGCTTGCCGTGCAGCACGGCAAGGTCCAGCGTCACCATGGTCTCCACGCCGCTATCGGAGATCTGGTGCAGGATCTCGCGCTCGGCGTAGAGGGGGTTGAAGTTCACCACCGTGCCGCCGGCCTTCAGCACGGCGAAAAAGGCGATCACGTAATAGGGCGTGTTGGGCAGGAACAGGCCGACGCGCGAGCCCTTGCCGATGCCCATCTGCTGGAAGCCCTTGGCGGCGCGGTCCACCTGGGCCGCCACCTCGCGGTAGGTCATCCGCTTGCCCAGGAAGTCCAGGCAGGGCCGGTCGGGGTGGGCGGCCGCCGAGTCGTCGAACAGCCGGTGCAGCGGTTCGACCGGGATGGGGGCGTGCCAGTCGACCTCGGGCGGATAGGCCCGCTCCCACGGGTGTGCGGGAAGCGTGGCGGCGGCGTCACTCATTCCTGTTCCTCCCTCGCTTGCAGCGCCCGTTGTCGGCCGGGCTTGTCGTGCGCAAACTCCCCCACAATTGAGGGGGCAGATGGGCAGCGCCGCAAGCGAAAACAAGGCGCGGTGCCATCCGGGAACGGGCGCGCGGAGGGGTGCGCCGAAAGGTCCCGCATAAGCGGTTATTCCTTTGGTCGTGAAGGAAATATTACGCTGGTGCCCCTTGCCGGAGTGTGGCTAAAATCCCCGGCCTCGGGAAACGCCGGCCAGTACCGCGGACCCGAAGTCACGACCAAGGATCAACTGCGCGCGGCGCTTCGATTGAAGGGTTCGGAGACTTGTCCCGGTTCAATCAGCACAACGCCATGTCCTTCGACGATGGCGTCCAGACCAAAGCCCTGGTGAAGTGGTTCAACGTGACCAAGGGCTTCGGCTTCGTCGCTCCGGCGGACGGCACGCCGGACGCCTTCCTCCACATCTCCGTGCTCAACCGCATCGGCCTGCAGGAGCTGGGCGAGGGGGCCGAGATCCTGTGCCAGATCGTGCAGGGGCCCAAGGGACCGCAGGTGAACCGCATCGTCGAGGTGCTGGGCGGCGGAACCGCCCCGGCGCCGCGCGGCGGGCGGGCCGGCGGTTTTGGCGGCGGCTATGGTGGCGGCACCCGCGACTCGGGGCCGTCGGTGGAGTTGTCGGGCACGGTGAAGTGGTTCAAGCCGGACAAGGGCTTCGGCTTCGTGGCCGCCGACGATTCGGACAAGGACGTGTTCGTGCACAAGAGCGTGCTGCGCCGCTGCAACCTGCACCAGCTCGAATCGGGCCAGCGCGTGCACATGAAGGTGCAGGAGGCCGCCAAGGGCCGCGAAGCCACCTGGATCACGCTGATCTGAGCTGAAGGCCCACCTTCTGGACAGATGCGGCTCCGCCCGCCGGTCATCTATGCTGTTCGGCATAGGGAGCGGTGCGGGCGGCGCATGCCCCATCGCGGTCACCCCAGCCCTCCCGGGGTGATTTCGTTAACACTTGGGGCGCTACGCTTTGTCGCAGGATATGACGCGACCGCCGCGCGACGGCGCGGCCGACGAGGAGGGCCCGATGCGGAACGACGGCGCCGGCAACGTCCAGCGCAGCAGCGGCCCCGACCGGCGGCACGCCACCGGCGACGGCGTGCGGTCCGACGGCAGCTATTACGACCCGGAGTTCAACGCCTACGTCGTTCCCGTCGTGCTGGGCCAGCACCGCATCTCGTCCCGCGCCGACGACATGCTGGTCACCACGCTGGGGTCCTGCGTCGCCGCCTGCATCCACGACCCCGTCGCCCACGTCGGCGGCATGAACCACTTCCTGCTGCCCGGCGCGCCGACGGAAGGCGGGCTGGGCGTGGCGACGCGCTATGGCGGCGTGGCGATGGAGCGGCTGATCAACGACATCCTCGCCCGCGGCGGCCAGCGCGACCGGCTGGAGGTGAAGGTGTTCGGCGCGGCGCGGGTGATCGACACCAGCTTCGACGCCGGGGCGTCCAACGCCGCCTTCGTCCTGGACTACGTCAAGGCCGCCGGGCTGAAGCTGACCGGCCAGGACCTGGGCGGCGCGTCGGGCCGGCGCGTGCACTTCTTCCCCACCACCGGCAAGGCCTTCCGCCGGCTGGTGCGCCCGGAGACGGAGCGCGAGACGGTGTCGCAGGAACTGGACTGCCTGCGCGCGCTGAAGCACGGCGTGCCGGAGCCGGTGGTGGACCTGTCCGAACGGCGGCGCAGGAACGGGCGGTAGAGGTTCTATTGCCCCCTCCCTAACCCTCCCCCGCCGTGGGCGGTGGAGGGGACTGCCGCCGCTTCGGTGCATGACCCTCCACCTCGAAGAGGGGGAGGGTGGCGAGCGTAAGCGAGCCGGGAGGGGGCAGGGCTTTTGCGCCGTCCGGCGCTCAGGCCACTTCGCAGGGCTTGGCTTCGGCCTTGAGAAAGGCGCCTAGGCGGTGGTCGTCCTGCTGCATGTGCACGACCAGCCACTTGCCGACGAAGTCGATGATGTCGACGCCGGCGTCGCCGTCGGGGGCGGCGTCGAGCAGCGAGACGAAGCTGTGGATCTGGCGCAGCAGCAGGTCGTGCGCCTGCGCGTGCGATGGCAGCTCGGCGTAATGGTGCCGGCGCATCAGCTGCTCCTCGTCGTCGAAGTGCTTGCAGACGTGGGCGATCAGCTCTTCCAGCGCGGCGCGCACCGCCGCCCGGTCGCCGCCGTGCTCCAGCGCGGCGAGGGTGCGGAACATGTCCACGAGTTCGATGTGCTGCCGGTCGATCTCCGGAATCCCGGTCGCCAGACTGTCGCTCCACCCGAACGGAACCGCTTGCCGCATCGCGCCCCACCCCCTGCCCTGCTGCATCGCGGCGGGATGATAGCAACAAATCAAATTGAGTTTTAGACAAAGTTTTTCCCCTCCCGGCGGTGGCCGGGAGGGGAAAGGTGCTTGTCACAGCCGAGGTGCGGCGCCTCAGTCGCGCTTCACGGTGTCGCTGCTGAGCGCCGCCTGCGCCGCCGCCAGACGGGCGATCGGCACGCGGTAGGGCGAGCAGGAGACGTAGTCGAGGCCGACCGATTCGCAGAACGAGATCGACGCCGGGTCGCCGCCGTGCTCGCCGCAGATGCCGACCTTCAGGTTCGGACGGGTCTTGCGGCCGCGCTCGACGCCGATGGCGACCAACTCGCCGACACCTTCCTGGTCCAGCGTGGCGAACGGGTCGTGCTCGAAGATCCCGGCGCGCTGGTAGTCGGGCAGGAAGCTGGCCGAGTCGTCGCGGCTGATGCCGTAGGTGGTCTGCGTCAGGTCGTTGGTGCCGAAGCTGAAGAATTCCGCCGTCTCGGCGATCTCACCGGCGCGGAGCGCGGCGCGCGGCAGCTCGATCATGGTGCCGACGTGGTACTCGAAGCTCTGGCCGGTCTTCTGCATGACCTGCTTGGCGGCACCGTCGACGACGCCCTTCAGGATGTCCAGCTCCTTGCGGGTGCCGATCAGCGGGATCATCACCTCCGGCGTCACGGTCTGCCCGGCCGCCTTCAGCTCCGCCACGGCGGTGAAGATGGCGCGCGCCTGCATCTCGTAGATCTCGGGGAAGGTGATGCCCAGGCGGCAGCCGCGGTGGCCGAGCATGGGGTTCGCCTCGTGCAGCTGCACGACGCGCTGGTGCACGCGCAGCGGATCGGTGCCGGCGGCCTTGGCCACCTCCTCCATCTCCGCGTCGGTGTGCGGCAGGAACTCGTGCAGCGGCGGGTCGAGCAGGCGGATCGTCACCGGCAGGCCGGCCATGATCGTGAACAGCTCGACGAAGTCCTGCTTCTGGAACGGCTCCAGCTTGGCGAGCGCGGCGCGCCGGCCGGCCTCGGTCTCCGCCAGGATCATTTCGCGCACGGCGAGGATGCGGTTGGGGTCGAAGAACATGTGCTCGGTCCGGCACAGGCCGATGCCCTCGGCGCCGAACTTGCGCGCCGTCTCGGCGTCCAGCGGCGTCTCGGCGTTGGCGCGCACCTTCATGCGGCGCAGTCCGTCGGCCCATTCCATGAGCTTGGCGAAGTCGCCGGACAGCTCGGGCTGGATGGTGGGGACGGAGCCCAGCATCACCTCGCCGGTCGAGCCGTCGATGGTGACGATGTCGCCCTCGCGCACGATCACGTCGCGCACGGCCATGGTCTTGGTCTTGTAGTCGATGCGCAGTTCGCCCGCACCGGCGACGCAGGCGCGGCCCATGCCGCGGGCCACCACGGCGGCGTGGCTGGTCATGCCGCCGCGGGTGGTGAGAATGCCCTTGGCGGCGTGCATGCCGTGGATGTCCTCAGGCGACGTCTCGATGCGGCAGAGGATGACGGCGTCGCCGAGTGCCGCCTGCTGCTCCGCCTCGTCGGCGCTGAAGACGACCTTGCCGGAGGCCGCACCGGGGGAAGCCGGCAGGCCCTTGGCGATCACCTTGCGCTCCGCCTTCGGGTCCAGCGTCGGGTGGAGGAGCTGGTCGAGGGAGGCGGGATCGATGCGCTTGACGGCCTCGGCCTTGTCGATCAGGCCCTCGCTGGCCATGTCCACGGCGATCTTCAGCGCGGCGGGCGCCGTGCGCTTTCCGTTGCGCGTCTGGAGCATGTACAGCGTGCCCTGCTGCACCGTGAACTCGATGTCCTGCATGTCGCGGTAGTGCTTCTCGAGGCGCAGGCGCACTTCGTTCAGCTGGTTGAACACCTCCGGCATCACCTCTTCCATGGCCGGCAGGTCGGACTTGTTCGATTCCTTGCCGGCGATGGTCAGGTGCTGCGGCGTGCGGATGCCGGCCACCACGTCCTCGCCCTGGGCGTTGACGAGGTATTCGCCGTAGAAGGCGTTCTCACCCGTGGACGGGTTGCGGGTGAAGGCCACGCCGGTGGCGCAGTCGGCCCCCATGTTGCCGAACACCATGCACTGCACGTTCACCGCCGTGCCCCAGTCGGCCGGGATGTCGTGCAGCTTGCGGTAGGTGATGGCGCGGGCGTTCATCCACGAGCTGAAGACGGCGCCGACGGCGCCCCACAGCTGCTCCTGAACGTCCTGCGGGAAGGGGCGGCCCAGTTCGTGCTCGACCATCTTCTTGTAGTCGGCGACGACGGCCTGCCAGTCCTCGGCGGTCAGCTCGGTGTCGAAGCTCTTGTTCCGGTCGCGCTTGTGCGAATCGAGGATGTCCTCGAAGTGGTGATGGTCCACGTCCAGCACGACGTTGCCGTACATCTGGATGAAGCGGCGGTAGCTGTCGTAGGCGAAGCGCGGGTCGCCGGAGCGCGTGGCGAGGCCCTGCACGGTGACGTCGTTGAGGCCCAGGTTGAGGACGGTGTCCATCATGCCGGGCATCGACGCGCGGGCACCCGAGCGCACGGAGACCAGCAGCGGGTTCACCGGGTCGCCGAAGGTGGCCCCCATGGCCTCCTCCAGCCGGGCCAGCGCGGTGTCGACCTGCGCCTTGAGGTCGGCCGGATAGGTCTTGCCGTTGGCGTAGAAGTAGGTGCAGACCTCGGTCGTGATCGTGAAGCCCGGCGGCACCGGCAGCCCGAGGTTGGCCATCTCGGCGAGGTTCGCGCCCTTGCCGCCGAGCAGGTTCTTCATG
>NZ_DASPMG010000338.1:0-17702 GCF_035627195.1 Azospirillum sp. | reverse complement strand
CAGCGTCTCCGACGCACCCTTCAGCGCGGTGGCCAGCTTGGCCTTGTCGACGTTGCGCAGCAGCGTCTGCACGCCGGACGGGTCGAGCTTGGACAGGTCCTCGAAGGTGAACATCAGCGCCTTGATGCGCTCGGCGCTGTCGCGGTTGCGCTCTTCCAGGGCCGCCATGAAGCGGTGCTCGGTCGTGCGGTCCAGGCCGTTGAAGATCTCGGCCAGCATCTCGTGGCTGTCGCGCCGGGTGGTGCGGGCGAGGTTGGTCATGAACTCGGTGCGCAGCGTGCGCTCCACGTCGTCCAGCACTTCCTTCTGCACGGCCTCCATGCGCAGCATGCGCATGATGACTTCCATGGCGAAGCTCTCGGGCAGCAGCGTCAGCACGCGCCCCGCGTGTTCGGGGCGCACCTTGGACAGCACCACGGCCACCGTCTGCGGGTATTCGTTCTTCAGGTAGTTCGCCAGCACCGTCTCGTTCACGTTGGCGAGCTTGTCCCACATGGTGCGGCCGGCGGGACCGCGGATCTCCTCCATGATGGAGTCGACCTTGTCCTTGGGCAGCGTCTTCAGCAGCAGCCGTTCCGTGCTGTCGAAGGTGCCGACCAGCGAGCCGGTGGCCGACATCTGCTCGGCGAACTCGACGAACAGGCGCTCGATGATGTTGGCCGACACGGTGCCCAGGTTCGCCATCACCTGGGACAGCTCCTTGATTTCCTCGTCGTCCATCATGGCGAAGAGCTTGGCCGAGTGCTCCTCGCCCAGGGCGAACATCAGGATGGCGGCCTTTTCCGGACCGGTGAGGGTGCGATAGTCCTCGCGTACCTTGAGAGCCATCGTCGTCCCCTGGCTTGATGTGGCGGCACTGCAATCGGCGACGCGGAGTCTAGCGTTGTTCGGTTAACGAGAACAGCCCGACGTTGCAGCATTTTTCGGTCATATCGTGGCCGCCCCGGCGGCCGCTCCGGCGGCCCGCGCCCGCTTCGGCTTGCGCAGCTCGGCCAGGGTGACGGGGCGGAATCCCCAGACGTCGACGCCCACGTCCACCTGCCGCGTCATGCCCTTCAATTGCCCGTGGCTGTGGCCGTGCAGGTTCAGCGCCCCCTTGTACATGCCGTTCCAGGTGCGGAACGGGTAATGGCACAGCACCAGCAGCGTGCCGTCCACGACGATCTCGGCGTAATGCTGCACGCTGGCCCAGCCGGGCAGCTTCAGCGTGGGCGGGCCGTCGTTGTTGCCGGCCACCAGGTGCTTGGTGCCGTTCAGCCGCTCCAGCAGCGCGCCGGCCGCGTCGGGCTTCAGGCGCAGCGCGAAGTCGCCCAGGAACCAGACCTCGTCGTCCGGGCCGACGGTGGCGTTCCAGGCCGCCTCCATGGCTTCGTCCATGGCGGCCACGGACGGGAAGGGCCGGCGGAAGCGGCTGAGCGCGCCGGCATGGCCGAAATGGGTGTCGGATGTGAAGTAGACCGCCATGGGTCGTCCTCCGCGGGCCGTTCGGGATGCGTGCGTCACGCTACCCTGAACGGCCGCGCGGGGCGACCGGACCAAGGCCGCAGGCCAGGGCCGCGACCGCGGCCCCGCGCCCACGTGGGCGCGAAGCCAAGGCCCCGGACGGGGCCGCCTCGCACGCTGGCGCAGCCAGCGCTGACGGCGTCAGGCGGATGCCAAGGCATCCGCCGAAAGCCCGGCGTCTGAGGGAAAAGATCAGTGCTTGTGATCGTGGTCGTGGTCGTGCTCGCCGGTGGGGTCGAGCAGGCGGTGCAGGTGCACGATGAAATAGCGCATGTGCGCATCGTCGATGGTGGCGCCGGTGGCGCCGCGCCAGGCCTTCACCGCCGCATCGTAGCTCGGGAAGATGCCGACGATGTGCAGCTTGTTGGGATCGACGAACTGCTGGCTGTCCGGGCGCACGAGCTGACCGCCGAACACGAGATGGAGCAACTGCTTATCGGGCATGACGCGGGTCCGTTTGTTATGGGGCGGAAGGGCCGGGATTTTGGCACCCTCTGTACTGGGGCTCTCACCCGTCTTCAAGTGCAATGACGCGCCGCACACCACAATGACGCGTGTTCGCCGCGCACCGCCGCGCCCTTGCATGCGCGCGGCGGTGACGGTAGGTTCCCCTGCCGCGTTTTCCGGCCACACACCACACCGCTCAACACCCAAGATCCCAGGGGCAGCGCCATGTCGATCCTCGCCTCCCGTCTGTCGCGCATCAAGCCGTCGCCGACCATCGCCGTGACCAACAAAGCCCGCGAGCTGAAGGCGGCCGGCCGCGACGTCATCGGGCTTGGCGCCGGCGAGCCGGACTTCGACACGCCGGACAACATCAAGGAAGCCGCCATCAAGGCCATCCAGGCCGGCGACACCAAGTACACCGCCGTCGACGGCACCCCGGCGCTGAAGAAGGCGATCTGCGCCAAGTTCGAGCGCGAGAACGGCCTGAAGTACGCGCCCGAGCAGATCACCGTCGGCGTCGGCGGCAA
The DNA here is from genome assembly GCF_035627195.1 of Azospirillum sp. Classification (GTDB taxonomy): domain Bacteria; phylum Pseudomonadota; class Alphaproteobacteria; order Azospirillales; family Azospirillaceae; genus Azospirillum. Next base: position 15,225 of record NZ_DASPMG010000338.1, on the reverse strand, counting down.
GCAGGTGCTGTACAACGCGCTGATGGCCACGCTGAACCCCGGCGACGAGGTGATCATCCCGGCGCCGTACTGGGTGTCCTACCCCGACATGGTCGAGCTGGCGGAGGGCACGCCGGTGTCCGTGCCGTGCCCGGCCGAGCAGGGCTTCAAGCTGCAGCCGGCCGACCTGGAGAAGGCGATCACGCCGAAGACCAAGTGGCTGATCCTGAACTCGCCGTCCAACCCGTCGGGTGCCGCCTACACCTACGACGAGATGAAGGCGCTCACCGACGTGCTGGTCAAGCACAGCCACGTCTGGGTGATGAGCGACGACATGTACGAGCACCTGCTCTACGACGGCCTGAAGTTCTGCACCCCGGCCCAGGTCGAGCCCAAGCTCTACGACCGCACGCTGACCGTGAACGGCGTGTCGAAGTCCTACTCCATGACTGGCTGGCGCATCGGCTACGCCGGCGGCCCGAAGGAGCTGATCAAGGCCATCGGCGTGATCCAGAGCCAGTCGACCTCGAACCCGACGTCGATCTCCCAGGCCGCCGCGGTCGAGGCCCTGAACGGCCCGCAGGACTTCATCAAGGAGCGCGCCGAGGTTTTCAAGCAGCGCCGCGACCTCGTCGTGTCGATGCTGAACCAGGCCAAGGGCCTGCACTGCCCGCGGCCGGAGGGTGCGTTCTACGTCTACCCGTCCTGCGCCGGCACCATCGGCAAGAAGACCGAGGACGGCAAGGTGATCAACTCCGACGAGGATTTCGTCACCTGCCTGCTGGAGACCGAGGGCGTGGCGGTGGTCCAGGGCTCGGCCTTCGGCCTGGCCCCGCACTTCCGCATCTCCTACGCCACCAGCACGCAGGAGCTAGAAGAGGCCTGCAAGCGCATCCAGCGCTTTTGCGCCAGCCTGAAGGACTGATGTGACGGGCGCGGCTGGGATGGACTCGGAGCTGTCCGGTGCCATGATCCCGCCGCGCCTTCCCCCTCCGCCGTTTTGGCGAACCCATCACTTCGAACAGAACAGGGCGCTGGAGGATCGCGCTCAGATCCGCGACGAGGAGGTGCTGGCCGTTCTGGCAGCACCGTTGCGCAGTGAGCGGCAAACGAACGGTCGTCTCCGGCATTGGGGATGGGTGCCGCGCTTGCAACGGTGGTTGCGCGTTGTCACACTTGACGATGGCGAAACCGTTCACACCGTGTTTCTGGATCGGAGGTTCACGCCATGACCGAGCCCGCCATCCACTACGACGCGACGACCGATACGTTGCTGGTGCAACTGCGCCCGTGGCCGGCGCCCGCGCCGGGGCAGGATCTGTCGCTCGTCGGTGGTGAGGACGCGGGCGAGGATCTGGTGATCCACTACGGCCCCGATGGCGAGCCCTTCGCCTGGGAAATCGAGCGGGCCTCCGAGCACCCGGAGCACGTCACGGCCGCGCTGCGGGCTCGCCGCGCCGCCACGCTCGGCCCGGCCGCCGCGGCTTGAGCGGCGTTTCCTACACTCCGTTTTGGCGATTGGCTTTGCCCGTTCCGCAACCGATGTTAAGCTCGCGTCGGAAACGAGGCCCGCCATGTCCGCACCCGCACCGCAATCCGCCGCCGTTGAACTCTGGAACCGCCTAAAAGACATTGGCGGGGATGACGGCATCGAACTCGACCGCATCATCTGGCAACTCCGCAAGCTGGCGGGGCGGCAGCCTGCAGATTTCTTGACGCGCCTAGGATTAGGATGGGCGTTGCTATTGCGTGGCCGCCGAAATGAAGCCTTGCCGCACGTAGAAGCAGCCTATGGATTGAGGCATGGGCAGGGCTGGATCGAAAAGGTAAATTTGACTTCAGTGTTGTTAGATGTTGGTCTTCTTGTGGAAGTAAAAGATATTATTGATCAGCTACTTACCTCGCCTGATGAAAGAAGTGAAGGACTCTATGCGTCTGCTCATGGGTACGCACTGCGCGCGGGTGATTTGAATTTTTTAAAAGCATCGCTGGATGCTCCTGGAGTGAAATGGGAGGAGGCTAGTGACTTTGCTTCGATGCTTGATGATAAAGAATTAGGCGGGGAATTTTCCCGGCATCAGCGGGTTGTAGAGTCTATCCTGGGGCCTCTAACCTGCACGTTTGGCGCTAGTATTTATTATGATGATGAAGGGGTGCTTAAGGCGAGCCTGGAGTACCATACTGAGCTTATGGGGCGCTCCCGGCTAGAACTCTATCGTCGGGTAACCCGCGCTAAGATGGAATCGCAGTTACTCAGTGCGCCGTTGCATATTGTGATTGGCATCTGTGGCCCCCAGGTTCAGTCGGTGGAGAACCTTCTGTGATTGATCCTTCAGATTTGCTTGAAGAAGCTAAAGAGCTTGGAAAGACGTCGCATAGCCGTGAAGTACGGCGGCGGACGGCCATTTCCCGTGCTTACTACGCAGCCTTTCATCGTGCTAATGAAGTTGCGCAACGTGAAGGCTATCGCTTCGATAAGGCCGAAAGAACAGGTATGCACAAGCACCTTTTTCGGTTTTTAGAGCGTTCAGCTGATATCGATGTTAATACGGCAGTTGAAATTTTAGAGTTCTTAAAAGATCAGCGTATCAATTCCGATTATCGGCTGCGCGCGGAGGTGCCGATGCATAAGGTTATAGAAGCCATCGAACAGGCCGAATACCTGCTCACCGAACTCCTGCCGCCGCCGGAACCGGCCTGAGCTACTTCCCGATCATCACGTCGGTCGCCTTGATGATCGCCGTCACCGTGTCGCCGGGGACGAGCGCCAGTTCCAGCACCGTCTCGGCCGTCACAACCGAGGTGATCTCCGTGCCGTCGGGCAGCTCGATCTTCACCTGCGCCATGATCGGCCCCTTGTGGATTTCGGAAACACGGCCCGTCAGCTGGTTGCGCGCAGAGAGCTTCATCGCCGGCCTCCTTCGCGTGATCGCCGCATCGTTGGCTATACCAACCACCCTAAGGTAAGGCGGCGCCCACCGGCGGCAACGCTCACGCTTGGCCGAATGCTCCCCGGCCTAATGACCCCGGCCGAATGGCCCAGACCTAATGACCAATGCCGAAACGGCGGCCGCTCAGCGCGATGTCGTTGTTGAAGCCTTCGGCGACGCGGTCGTCGCCGCCGGACGCGAGGCAGAGTGTCACGTTGATCGCCGCCAGGATGGCTTGGTCGATCTGCTCCGGGCCGGCCTTGTAGCGGCGGATGGCGGTGAGCGCGCGGGTCACGGACTGGGCCATAAGGCGGACTCCGAAGGAAACGCAATCGCGGAACGCGCCTTCCTTTTCCGCCCCGGCCAATTAACCACGAGTAAAGATCGCCGCTGTTCTCCCGGCATACCCCTTTGTTGCAAGCATCGGCCAAGGAAAAGGCGAGGGGCGTTGCCACCCCTCGCCTTGTTCCGTCCATCCCCTTACTGCGCAGCCAGCGCTTCCCTGCGCTGTTCGACGGCCTTGTCGGCCATCTTGCCGGTCAGTTCCTGCAGCCGTTCGAAGCTGTAGGTGAAAGTCCCCACACCCAGCGACAGCGAGCGCAGCTCGACGATCAGGTCGTGGATCTCCGCCTGCGGCATGTAGGCCTTCACCTCGTCCCAGCCCTGCCAGCCCGGACGCGCGTCATAGCCCAGGATCTGGCCGCGCCGGCCGCTCACCAGCCGCTGCACCTTGGGCGTGAACTCGCTGGGCACGGCGATGGAGACGCTGAGGATCGGTTCCAGCAGCACCGGCTCGCACTTCGGCAGGGACTCCTGCATGGCCTGCCGGGCCACCGTCTTGAACGCCATTTCGGAGCTGTCCACCGCGTGGTACTGGCCGCCGATCAGGGTGACGGCGAAGTCCACCACCGGGAAGCCCAGCGGGCCGATGCCCATGGAGTCGCGGATGCCGGCCTCCACCGCCGGGATGAAGTTGCGCGGCACCACGCCGCCGACCACCGCGTCCTTGAACTGGAACCCGCTGCCGCGCGGCAGCGGCGCCACCTGCACCTGGATGTCGGCGAACTGGCCGTGGCCGCCGGTCTGCCGCTTGAAGCGGGCGTGGTGCTCGGTCCCCTTGCGGATCGTCTCCTTGAAGGGCACCTGCGGCGGCTTGCCCTTGACCGCCACGTTGTACTTGCTGCGCAGCCGCTCCATGGTGATCTGCAGGTGGATGTCGCCCTGGCCCCACAGCACCATCTCGCCGGTGTCGGCCGACTGCTCGAAGCGCAGCGAGGGGTCCTCCTCGATCAGCTTCTGGATGGCGCCGGTCAGCTTCACCTCGTCGTTGCGGTTCTCGGCGTGAATGGCCAGGCCGAAGACCGGGGCCGGCACCTCCGGCCACGTCTCCGGCCGGCCCAGGTTGCCCTTGTCGGTCAGGACCTCGCCGGTCGCCGCCTTCTCCATGCGGCCCAGGGCCACCACCTCGCCGGCCGCCGCCTGGGTCAGCTTCTGCTGGTCGTGCCCCATCATGCGATAGAGGCCCGACACGCGCTCGCCGCCCAGCGTCATGCCGTCGGTCACGGTGCCGCGCCAGACGCGGGCGAAGGACAGCTTGCCGGCGTGCGGCGCCAGGAAGGTCTTGAAGACCTGCGCCACCGTGCCGCCGTCGGGGATCATCAGCCGCCCGGCGGCGGCCGTCACCTCCGGCCCCTCGTGGCGCAACGCCTTCAGCAGGCGCCGGATGCCGCCGTCGTTCTCGGCCGAGCCCAGGAACACCGGCACGATCAGGTCCGACGCCAGATCCCTGGCGAAGTCCTCGTAGACCTGGCCGGGGTCCGGCTTCACGTCCTCCAGCAGCTGTTCCAGCAGCCCGTCGTCGAAGTCGGCCAGCGCCTCCAGCATCTCCTGCCGCGCCTCGGACTCGCGGTCCTTCATGCTGTCCGGCATCTGCACCAGCTCGGACGGCTTGTGCGGGTTGAAGTGGTAGGCGCGCTCGCTGACCAGGTCGACGTAGCCGGTGATCCGGTCGCCCTCGCGGATGGGCACCTCGCGCAGCACCAGCGGCCGGGAGGAGACCGCCTGATACGCCTGCACCACCTCGCGCACGCGCAGGTCGCCCAGCGTGTCCACCTTGTTGATGAACAGGATGTGCGGGATCTCGTTGTCGTCCAGGAACTTGAACAGCGGGGCCAGCAGCACGGCGCGCTCGGCCGACGGTTCGGCCACGATGACGGCGACGTCGCAGGCCATCAGCGCCGCCTGCGTCTCGCACACCAGCTCGACCGAGCCGGGGCAGTCCAGGAAATGCCAGCGCTCGCCCAAATACTCGGCGGTGGCGAGGTTGACCTCCACGCTCATCTGCCGGGCCTTGGCCTCGGGGGAGGAGTCGCCGACCGTGTTGCCGTCGCGCACGCTGCCCTTGCGCGTCACCGCCCCGGTCGCCGTCAGCAGGCTTTCCAGCAACGTGGTCTTGCCGCTGAGGTAAGGGCCGACCAGGGCGGCGCAGCGGGCCGTTTGGATCTGGGTATGGGGCATGCACACCTCCCGTTTTTGTTCGCTCGGCTGGGATGGTCCACCCGGCGGGGCCGGGCTGTCGATGGGGTAGAGGGGGGTTGGAGGGGCGGCAAGACGTCACGGCCCCGCCGGCGGCCCGTCCACGTAAGGCGCCAGCGCGGACGCGATGACGTGGTGCACCGGCGTCGGCACGCCGTTCTCGGCACCCAGCCGGGCGACGGCGCCGGACAGCCAGGGCAGCTCCAGCGGCCCGCCGCGCTCCAGGTCGTGCAGCATGGACGCCTTCATCGGCGCCACCAGCCCGTCCAGCATGTGCTCCAGCCGCTCCGCCACGTCCGCGCCCAGGTCGACGCCGCGGCTTCGCGCCACCGCCGCCACCTCGCGCACCGCGTCCAGGAACAGGGCGCGCGTCTGCGGCACGCGGCGGATGACGCCGGCCGGCTGGCGGGTCAGCGTGGTGACGCCGCTGAAGGGGGCCAGGAAGGCGAACTTCTCCCAGACCGCGCGCTCGATGGCGTCGCTCAGCGTCGCCGTGAAGCCGGCGCGGGAGGCCAGCGCGTGAAACGCCTCCAGCCGCTCCGAGGTGCGACCGCCCAGTTCTCCATACGTCAGGCGCGCCATGGTGCCGACGTGGCGGATCACGCCCGGCTCGCCGATGGTGGCGGCGATGTGGGCGACGCCGCCCGCCACATGTTCGTCGCCCAGCACACGGCGCAGGCTGTCCACGCTGGTCACGCCGTTCTGGAAGGTGATCACCGCCGTGCCCGGCTTCAGCAGCGCCCGGCACTGCTCGGCCGCACTCTCGGTGTCCCACAGCTTGACGCAGAACATCACCACGTCGGCCGGCCCGGCCTGTGCCGGGTCGTCGGTCGCCCGCACGTCCGTCAGGTGCAGGTCGCCGGCCGCACTCTCGACCTTCAGCCCGTTGTCCCGGATGGCCGCCAGGTGGCGCCCGCGCGCCAGGAACACCACGTCCGCCCCGGCGGCCGAAAGCCGGGCGCCGAAATAGCCGCCCACGCCGCCGCTGCCCATCACCGCGATGCGCATGCGCTGTCCCTCCCCCGCATTCTTCGTATGGCCGGTATTTTTCCACCCGGCCCAGCGATCATTGTTTACCCAGGGATCATTGTGTACCCAGGGCGCTTGCTGCGGCAATAGGCCGCAAGGCGAGGAACGGCGCCGCCGCGCGCACGCAAAAGCGTGCCGATTCGCGCGGCGCGACGCGATGCGCGCCCTTCAATTCTCTCCGGAGATAGTTTTGTTGCTGCGCTGCAACCCGGCATGTCAACGGCAAAATGCGCCAGACAAAATGCTGAAATGTTTGGATAGTAGCAAACGCCCGTGGTGCCCGTCGTGCGGTGGAAGAACGGCGGTGCACCAACAATCGAGGGAACGGCCGGCGCCCGCCGCCGGCCAACAGAACATGATAAGGGGGAGCATAAGACCATGGGTGCGCTGCTTCGCATTCTCGCCACCGGCTTTCTGATCCTCGGCATCTCCGGCGCGGCCGTCGCGCAGGACAAGAAGCCGAGCATGGACGACGCCAAGGCGATCACCATCAAGGCCGCCGACGTGCTGGCCGCCAAGGGCCTGGACGAGGCCGCCAAGGTCTTCAACGCCGACGGCGAGTTCAAGTTCGGCGAGATCTACGTGAACGTCATCGACATGGACGGCATCTGGCGCGTGTATCCGCCCAAGCCCGCCGGCGTCGGCCAGAACGTCAGCCAGGTCAAGGACGCCGACGGCGTGCTGATCGTGCAGGAGATCCTGAAGGTCGCCAAGGAAAAGGGCGAGGGCTGGGTCGAATACCGCTGGAAGAACCCGGCGTCGGAGAAGATCGAGCCGAAGGTCACCTACGTGAAGAAGGTGCCGAACCAGGACCTCGTCGCCTACGTCGGCATCTACAAGTGACGAAAGACACGGCCGGAGTGGACCCGAACCAGCATGGGGGGCGGACATGAGCGCAGGTATCCTTGCCCGCGTGAGCGGCACGTCGGTTGCCGCCCGCGTCTTCGCGGCACCGGTGATGGGCGTGCTGCTGACGGTGGCGGCGCTGGTGCTGGCCGACCGCCAGTCGGAGCAGGCGGTCGCCGCCATCGACGGCATCCACCAGTCCGCCGGCGAGCGGCGCGGCCAGATCGAGCGTCTGGTCGGCACCGCCTTCGCCATCCACTCCGACGTGTCGCGCCATCTGGCGCTGTCCGGCTCGGGCATCGAGGACGCCAAGCTCCAGACGATGCGCGACGCCATCACCGCCAACGTCGGCAAGGCGCGCAAGGCGCTCGCGGCCCTGCGCGACCTGCCGCTGATGGCGGCGGAGCGCGACATGCTGGCCGATGTGGACAAGCGCCTGGGCGCCTACGTCAAGGCCGTCGACCAGATGAACGAGATGGCGGCCATCGACCGCCTGATCGCCATCCCGCTGATGGCCCACGTGGACGAGCAGTTCCGCGGCCTCACCGACCGCCTCGCCGCCGTGCGCGACGCCATCGGCCAGTCGACCGAGCGCGCCACGCAGGACACGCGCGACGCCGCGGCCGCCGCCCGCGTCGAGTTCGCCCTGGTCATGGCCGGCCTGCTGGCCGTCATGATGCTGGCCGGGCTGGTCCTGGCGCGCACCATCACGCGCCCGCTCCAGCGCCTGTCGGGCACCACGGCGCAGCTCGCCGCCGGCCGCCTCGACACCGAGGTGGACGGTGCGTGGATGCGCAACGAGATCGGCGCCATGGCCCGCGCCCTCCAGGTCTTCAAGGACAACGCCCGCGAGGTGGAGCGCCTGAAGGCCGAGCAGGAGCGCCAGAAGGCCGAGGCCGAGGCCGAGAAGCACCGCGCCATCCAGTCGCTGGCCGACCTGTTCGAAACCCGCGTCAGCGAGGTGGTGCAGCAGGTGGGCGCCGGCGCCCATCAGGTGCGCTCCAACGCCCAGGGCATGCTGGCGCGCGCCGACGCGGCCAACCGGCAGGCCGCCGCCGTCGCCTCCGCCAGCCAGCAGGCGGGCATGAGCGTGCAGACCGCCGCCGCCGCGGCGGAGGAGATGTCGGCCTCGCTGGGTGAGATCGGCGCCCAGGTCCGCCGTTCCTTCGACATGGTGCGCGACGCGGTGCGCACGGTGGAGGAGGCCAACGGCCACGTCACCGGCCTGTCCACGGCCGCCGGCAAGATCGGCGAGATCGTCGACCTCATCAACTCCATCGCCGGCCAGACCAACCTCCTGGCCCTCAACGCCACCATCGAGGCCGCCCGCGCCGGGGAGGCCGGCAAGGGCTTCGCCGTGGTGGCGCAGGAGGTCAAGAACCTCGCCAACCAGACGGCGAAGGCGACGGAGGACATCTCCATCCAGATCGGCGGCATGCAGCAGGTCACCTCGGCCGCCGTCGGCGCCATCAAGGGTGTGGGCGAGACGGTGGTGGGCATCGACCAGATTATCGGCTCCATCGCCCACAGCATGGAACAGCAGTCCGCCGTCACGCAGGAGATCGCCCGCAGCGTGTCGGAGGCGGCGGCCGGCACCACCGAGGTGTCCAGCAACATCGCCGACGTCTCCACCAGCGCCAACGAGACCGGCACCGCCGCCGGCGAGGTCCTCCAGGCCGCCGAGCTGCTGGACGGGCAGGCCAAGGTGCTGACCACCGAAGTGCGCCAGTTCATCGGCCGCCTGCGCCAGGGCTGACCTCCCTCCGCCAAAAGGCTGCGGCGGTGCGTCCCCTTGCCCCGCACCGTTCGTGTGCCTACTCTCCTGTCAGGCTTTTGCCCCCTCCCTAACCCTCCCCCGCTTTGCGGTGGAGGGGACTGCCGCCGCCAGCCGACCAAACCCTCCACCGCAAAGCGGGGGAGGGTGGCCGAGCGCAGCGGAGGCCGGGAGGGGGCAACGCGCATCCCGGCGTCAGCATGCCGCAGCGACACCCCCGTCGCTGCGCATTAGAATTATTCGAATAACCCTTGCCCGCCCGCCGCGCCGGCCTAGCCTGATGGTGGCGCGGGGGGCCTGAACACATGATGGAGGAAGGGACATGAAGATCGACATCGGCATCGCGGAAAACGACCGCAAGGCGATCGCCGAGGGCCTGAACCGGGTTCTGGCCGACACCTTCGCGCTGTACGTCAAGACCCACGGCTTCCACTGGAACGTCACGGGTCCGATGTTCAACACGCTGCACACCATGTTCATGACGCAGTACACGGAGCTGTGGAACTCGCTGGACGAGATCGCCGAGCGCATCCGCGCCCTCGGCTACCCGGCTCCCGGCAGCTTCGCGCAGTTCGCCAAGCTGACCGCCATCGGCGAGGAGACCAGCGTCCCCCGCGCCGAGGACATGATCCGTCAGCTGGTGGAGGGCCATGAGACGGTGGCGCGCACCGCGCGTCAGGTCTTCCCGGTGGCCGAGGAAGCCAACGACCAGCCGACCGCGGACCTGCTGACCCAGCGCCTGCAGATCCACGAAAAGACCGCCTGGATGCTCCGCAGCCTGCTGGAGTAGCCATCTTTTCCAAACCCTCCCCCGCCTCCGGCGGGGGAGGGAGGGACCCGCCGAAGGCGGGAGGGTGGGGGCAACGCCCCGCCCGAGAATCAGCGACCGGCTCCGTCCGCCTGCCACGCAGGCCGTTGCCCCCACCCACCCCAAGCGGAGCTTGGGGCCCCTCCCTCCCCCGCCGGAGGCAGGGGAGGGCATGAATTGACGCCCCCCTCACCGACATGTGACCATCGGTGACTGGAATATCCGCGCTTTCCGGGCATCCTTATGCACAAGGAATCACCCGGAGGACGCGCCATGCTGATCCGTTCACGCCGCGGCTGGGAGTTGCCCGAAGCCGCCGCCACGCCGGAGGGCGTGTACCACGACCGCCGCGCGCTGCTGAAGGCCGCCGGCCTGGGCCTCATCGCCGCTGGCCTGCCCACGCTGCCCGCCTGGGCGGCCGCCGGCCCGCCCGCCGACCCCTCCGCCGCGCGCTATCCCGTCCCGCGCAACGAGCGCTACACCCTCGACCGCGCGCTCAGCGCCGAGCGGGACGTGACCACCTACAACAATTTCTACGAGTTCGGCTCGCACAAGGGCATCTGGATGGCGGCGCAGAAGCTGCCCGTGCGCCCGTGGACCGTGGCCATCGACGGCATGGTCGAGCAGCCGATGAATCTCGACATCGACCAGCTCCTCGACCGCATGCCGCTGGAGGAGCGCCTGTACCGCCACCGCTGCGTCGAGGCCTGGGCGATGGCCGTGCCGTGGAGCGGCTTCCCCCTGAAGGCGCTGGTCGACATGGCGCGCCCGCTGGGCTCGGCCAAGTACCTGACCATGCAGACCTTCAAGGACAGCAAGGTGGCATCCGGCCAGCGCGAGTTCTGGTACCCCTGGCCCTACACCGAGGGCCTGCGCCTGGACGAGGCGACCAACGACCTCGCCTTCATCGCCACCGGCCTGTACGGCAAGCCGATGCCGCCGCAGAACGGCGCGCCGTTGCGCCTCGTGACGCCGTGGAAGTACGGCTTCAAGTCGGTGAAGTCGATCGTGCGCTTCACCTTCACCGACAAGCGCCCGCGCACCTTCTGGGACACGGTCGGCCCCGCCGAATACGGCTTCTGGGCCAACGTGAACCCCGACATCCCGCACCCCCGCTGGAGCCAGAAGACCGAACGCCTGCTGGGCTCCGACGAACGCGTCCCCACCCAGCTCTACAACGGCTACGCCGACCACGTCGCCCACCTGTACGCGGGCATGGAAGGCGAACGCCTGTACATGTAAGATAAAAGCCCCTCTCCCCTTGCGGGAGAGGGGTTGGGGAGAGGGGGTTCCCTTCGCGGTTCGGTCACCACATCGTGCGGCGTATGTTTAGCCACAGATGAACACAGATAAACACAGATAAACACAGATAAACACAGATGATTTTTGATGGGAGTACCGGCACGTCCCGCAACATCCATCTGTGTTAATCTGTGTTCATCTGTGGCTAAAAACATATCACCCCACACTCCCCACCATCCCCCGCAAATCCCGCAACGTCCCGTGCAGGAATTCCCACGGCAGGTCATCCTCCTCCGCTCCCAGGACCGCCGCGACGCCCAGCTTCGCGACCACCCCGTGCAGCGACGCCGCGTGCCCCGCCAGCACCGCCCGCAGCAGCGCGTCGAGCCGCCAGTCCGCCTCGTCCTCCCGCCGTTCGGCGTCGCTCAGCCCGCAGGCGTTGGCCTCCGCGTCCCAGCGCGCGCGCCGCTCCGCCAATTCCGCCTTCAGCCGCGCCCGCTCATCCCAGCGTTGGCTGGCCTCGGCCCAGATGGGCCACTCGCGCGGGAAGCCGCGCATTGGGAACACTTGCCCCCACCCGGCTTCGCTTGCGCTCGCCACCCTCCCCCGCTGGGCGGGGGAGGGTTGTTGGCGCGTCGTCCCAAACCCTCCCCCGCCCAGCGGGGGAGGGTGGCCGAGCGAAGCGATGGCCGGGTGGGGGACATGCTGCGGCTATGGCCTGGGCCTCGCGAGCCCAGGACAAGCCCCTATCCGTGTCCATCCGTGCAAAATCCGTGTTCATCCGTGTCTAAAAACTCCCGTCACCTCATTGACAATATTCCTATGGACAGCCAGAATCCCCATCCCGCGCCCCCCACCCGAACCGGCGCCACCCTCGGACGTGCACGGAGCCCCCCAATGCAACACCCGCCGAAATCCGTTGCATGGTGTTGCATCCGGTTGCATTTGCCGCCCGCTCCCCGATGTGACGCCCCCGCGAAAGCGTATCGCCGCGTATCATCCGGTAACATTCGCCCGCCATCGCCTCATCTTTGTGCAGCCATGCTGCCTGCGCACGGAACGCGCGGAACGGCGAACTCGGCCGTTGCGCATCGCAGCGACGGGGAGCATAAATCGCGCGCGGATGCGCCCCCGCGGACGGGGCGGACGTCCGGGACGTGCGAAGCACCGGGGAAGCGCCGGAATGTGCGTGCGGATCACCGGGAACGAACAAAATTAGGCGGAAGCGAGGCCCTCAATGACTGAAAGCACCTACGACGTTGTCGTCATCGGCGGTGGCCCCGGTGGCTACGTCTGCGCGATCCGCGCGGCGCAGCTCGGGTTCAAGGTCGCCTGCGTGGAAAAGCGCGGCAGCCTGGGCGGCACCTGCCTGAACGTCGGCTGCATCCCGTCGAAGGCGCTCCTCGCGGCCTCCGAGAAGTTCGAGGAGGCCAGGCACGGCCTCACCAAGTTCGGCGTCAAGGTCGCCGGCGTCGAACTCGACCTGCCCGGCATGATGAAGCACAAGGACGAGGTCGTTAAGTCCAACGTCGGCGGCGTCGAGTTCCTGTTCAAGAAGAACAAGATCGACTGGATCAAGGGTTCCGGCCGCATCACCGCCAAGGACACCGTGGTGGTCGACGCCAACGGCGGCACCACGCTGAAGGTCAGCAAGGCCATCGTCATAGCCACCGGTTCGGAAGTCACGCCGCTGCCGGGCCTGGAGATCGACGAGCAGAAGATCGTTTCCTCCACCGGCGCCATCGCGCTGGGCGAGGTGCCCAAGCGTCTGGCCGTCATCGGCGGCGGCGTCATCGGGCTGGAACTGGGCTCGGTCTGGGGCCGCCTGGGCGCCCAGGTCACGGTGATCGAGTTCCTCGACCGCATCCTGCCGGGCATGGACGGCGAGGTGTCGAAGCAGATGCAGCGCATCCTCGCCAAGCAGGGGATGGCCTTCAAGCTGGGCGCCAAGGTCACCGGCGCCAAGACCACCAACACCGGCGTCACCCTGACCGTCGAGCCCGCCCAGGGCGGCACGGCGGAGGAGGTCGAGGCCGACGTCGTGCTGGTCGCCATCGGCCGCCGTCCGCACACGCAGAACCTGGGCCTGGAGAACGTCGGCGTCGAGACCGACAACCGCGGCCGCGTCAAGATCGACGGCCACTTCCAGACCAGCGTGCCGGGCATCTACGCCATCGGCGACGTGGTCGAAGGCCCGATGCTGGCCCACAAGGCCGAGGACGAGGGCATCGCGCTGGCCGAGATCCTGGCCGGCCAGCACGGCCACGTGAACTACGACGTCATCCCCGGCGTCGTCTACACCTGGCCCGAGGTCGCCTCCGTCGGCAAGGGCGAGGAGGAGCTGAAGGCCGCCGGCATCGCGTACAAGGCCGGCAAGTTCCCCTTCACCGCCAACGGCCGTGCCCGCGCCATGAACGCCACCGACGGCTTCGTGAAGATCCTGGCCGACGCGCGCACCGACAAGGTGCTGGGCGTCCACATGATCGGCCCGAACGTGTCGGAGATGGTGGCCGAGCTGGCGCTGGCCATGGAGTTCGGCGCGTCGTCGGAGGACATCGCCCGCACCTGCCACGCCCACCCGACCCTGTCGGAGGTCACCAAGGAAGCGGCACTCGCCGTCGAAGGCCGCCAGATCCACATGTGACCGCCCGTGTCTCTCCCTCCTCCGGCTCCGCCGGGGGAGGGTCCCCCCTCACGCTGACCGTCGTCCTCTGCCTGGCCGAGGTGCTGGGCATGGCCGGGACGATGACGGTGCCGGCCCTGCTGCCGGTCTTCATCCAGGACTGGTCCCTGTCGGCCACCGAGGCCGGCTGGCTGTCCGGCGCGGCGCACCTCGGCTACGTCCTGGCCGTCCCCGTCCTGCTGGGCCTGACCGACCGGCTGGACAACCGGCGCATCTACCTGTGGTCCACGGCGCTGACCGCGCTGTCCTGCGCCGGCTTCGCGCTGGCCGGCGACGCCTTCGTGCCGGCCTTGCTGTTCCGCGCGCTGGGCGGGGTGGGGCTGGCCGGCACCTACATGCCGGGGCTGCGCATCCTCTCCGACCACATTCAGGGGCCGCGCGCCGGACGCTGCATGTCCTTCTACACGGCCAGCTACGGCATCGGCGTGGCCGGCTCCACCCTCATCGCCGGGCTGGCGGCGGGGGCGGGCGACTGGCGGCTGGCCTTCTGGCTGGCGGCGGCGGGCACGGCGGCGGCGTGGCTGCTGGCCCTGCTGCTGGTGCCGCCCACCGCACCCCACGCCGACGAGGCGCCCAAGGGCTGGGCCGCGCTGTTCGACTTCCGCCCGGTGCTGCGCAACCGGCCGGCCATGGGCTACATCCTCGCCTACGCCGCCCACTGCTGGGAGCTGTTCGGCTGCCGCGGCTGGCTGGTCGCCTTCCTGGCCTTCGCCGCCGGGGCGCCGGCCGGGCAGGTGCCGGCGCACGTCACCACGCTGGCCACCGCCGTCCTGCTGCTGGGCGTCGTCTCCAGCATCCTGGGCAACGAGGCGGCGGCGCGCTGGGGCCGCGACCGCTTTCTCACGGTCATCATGCTGGCCTCGGCCGCCGTGGCCGCGCTGTTCGGCTTCCTGGGGGACGCACCCTTCGCGCTGGTGGCGGCGGTGGCCCTGGTCTACGGCCTGCTGATCACCGCCGACAGCGCCTCGCTGACCGTCGGCATGGTGGGGGCGGCGGGGGCCGGGCGGCGCGGGGCGGCGATGGCGATGCACTCCCTGTTCGGCTTCGGCGCCGCCTTCCTGGCGCCCATCGCCTTCGGCGCCGTGCTGGAGGTGGGCGGCGGAGCCTCCGACACCACCGGCTGGGGCCTCGCCTTCGCCTCGCTGGGCGTGGTGGTGGCGCTGGGGCCGCTGCTGCTGCGGGTGATGCGCTAACGGTTGCGCGCCCTGGGATGCGCGCCTCTGTAGACCGACATCAGCTGCTCCGACTCCACGTCCGTGTAGCGCTGGGTGGTGGACAGCGAGGCGTGGCCCAGCAGGTCCTGGATGGCGCGCAGGTCGCCCCCATCGGCCAGCAGGTGGGTGGCGAAGCTGTGGCGTAGCGCGTGCGGGGTGGCGCTCTCCGGCAGGCCCATCAGGCG
>NZ_DASPMG010000337.1:0-4562 GCF_035627195.1 Azospirillum sp. | reverse complement strand
GCGGGGCCAGCGGGGCTTCCATGGCCAGCGCGGTGGCGCCGTTCACCATCGGCTTGAAGGCCGGGGCGGCACCCGACATGGCGGTGGCGGCGGCCGGAGCGGCGCCGATGCCGCCGACCTCGGCCGGGCGGGCGGCCGGGGCGGACAGGCCCGGCAGGCCGCCCGGCTTGCGGGTGCGGTCGGAGACGACCGACAGGCTGACCGGATGCACCGGGCGCGGGCTGGCCATCGCGGCGGCGTCGATGCCGGTGGCGACGACCGACACGCGCATCGTGCCTTCCATCGAGCTGTCGAAGGTCGAGCCGAAGATGATGTTGGCGTCGGGGTCGACCTCGTCGCGGACGCGGTTGGCCGCCTCGTCCACCTCGAACAGGGTCATGTCGTAGCCGCCGGTGATGTTGATGAGGACGCCGCGCGCCCCCTTCATCGACACGTCGTCCAGCAGCGGGTTGGAGATCGCCGCCTCGGCCGCCTCGATGGCGCGGCGCTCGCCGGCGGCCTCGCCGGTGCCCATCATCGCCTTGCCCATCTCGGTCATCACCGACCGGATGTCGGCGAAGTCCAGGTTGATGAGGCCGGGCATGACCATCAGGTCGGTCACGCCGCGCACGCCGGAGTGCAGCACGTCGTCCGCCATCTTGAAGGCGTCGGCGAACGTGGTCTTCTCGTTGGCGATGCGGAACAGGTTCTGGTTCGGGATGATGATCAGGGTGTCGACGTACTGCTGCAGCTCGGCGATGCCCTGTTCGGCCAGGCGCATGCGGTGCGCGCCCTCGAAGTGGAAGGGCTTGGTCACCACGCCGACGGTCAGGATGCCGCGCTCGCGCGCCGCGCGGGCGATGACCGGGGCAGCGCCCGTGCCGGTGCCGCCGCCCATGCCGGCGGTGATGAACACCATGTTGGAGCCTTCGAGATAGCCGACGATGTCGTCCATCTGCTCCTCGGCCGAGGCGCGGCCAACGTCCGGCTTGGAGCCGGCGCCCAGGCCCCGCGTGGTGCCGGTGCCCAGCTGCAGGCGCTTCTCGCACAAGCTGCCCTTCAGCGCCTGCGCGTCGGTGTTGCCGACGACGAAGTCCACGCCTTCCAGGTTCGACTTGATCATGTTGTTGACGGCGTTGCCGCCGGCGCCGCCGACGCCGAACACGGTGATGCGCGGCTTCAGCTCGGGCTCGATCTGGGGAATGCTGACGTTGATCATGCTAGCCTCCACAACCTGCTTTTGTTCCTTGGGTGAATTCGATTCGGATGACGCCGGTTAGGTCCGGCTGTTGATGCGCGATTTACGAAAACGGCCCCGCCGGCTCCTCCCATACGGGTGGAGCCGGGCATGCGGAGACCGGAGGATCGCGGGAGAGCCCATGGTTTAGAGGTTCTCCCGGAGCCAGAGACCGACGCGCCCCCACAGCCCGCTGGCGGACACGGCCTCATGGCCGGCCACCGGCAGCTCGGTGGGGTGACGCACGGAATGGATGAGCAGGCCGGCCGCCGTCGAGAAGGCGGGGCCGCCGTTGGCCTCGGGCAGCCCGGCGATGCGCGTCGGGCGGCCCATGCGGACCTGCTTGTCGAGGATGAGCTGCGCCAGCTCGCGCGTGCCGGGCAGCTGGCTGGCGCCGCCGGTCAGCACGACGCGGCGGCCGGCCAGCTTGCCGAAGCCCGACTGTTCCAGGCGCGAGCGCACCAGCTCGAAGATCTCCTCCAGCCGCGGCTGGATGATGCGGACCAGAAGCGACTTGGGCACCTGGTTGGTCTGCCCGCGCTCCTCCTCGCCGACCTGGGGCACGTCGATCATCTCGCGCTCGTCGGCGGCACTCGCCATGGCGCTGCCGTACAGCGTCTTCATGCGCTCGGCGTGGACGACGGCGGTGGTCAGGCCGCGGGCGATGTCGTTGGTGACGTGGCTGCCGCCCACCGGGATGCAGTCGGTCCACACCATCTGCCCCTCGAAGAAGACGGAGATGGTGGTGGTGCCGCCGCCCATGTCGATGCAGGCGACCCCCAGCTCCATCTCGTCCTCGACCAGACAGGCGAGGCCGGAGGCGTAGGGGCTGACCACCATGGATTCGATGTCCAGGTGGCAGCGGGCCACGCAGGTCTGCAGGTTGCGCATGGCGCCGGCCGACGCGGTGATGACGTGCACCTGCACGCCCAGCCGGTCGGCGTACATGCCGCGCGGGTCGCGGATGCCGCGGTTGCCGTCCACGGCGAAGCCCACCGGGATGGCGTGGATCAGCTGCTGGTCGGCGCCGACCTGCAGCGCGCGGGCGTGCGCCAGCGCGCGGCGGACGTCGCTGTCCGTCACCTCCTGGCCGGGCACCGACACCTCGGCGTTGAAGGCGTGCGAGGTGGGGTAGCCGCCGGAGATGTTGACCAGCACGTCGTGGATCGTCTCGCCGGCCATCTGCTCGGCCGCGTGGACGGCGGCGCCGATGGAGGTCTCGGCCGCTTCCATGTCGATGATGGTGCCGGCGCGCACGCCGGCGGCGAGCTGGTGCCCGACGCCCACGACACGCACCGCGCCCGCGTCCTCGACGCGCGCGATCAGGCAGCACACCTTGGTCGAGCCGACGTCGAGCGCCGCGACGAACCCGCCGCGGGTCGGACGTTTCGGCTTCTTGCCGCCGTTGAACCCCATGATCTTCACCCCTTAAGCCCCGGCGCCGGTCATGTCTTGTCCCCTGGCTTGCGCTTCTTCTTGCCGTCGTCGTCGGGGAACAGGGCCGCGGCGGTCTGCAGGACGGCGCGGTCGGGCTGGCGCAGGTCGATGGCGACCACGTCGCGCTCCAGCACCTTGCCGGTCGCCTGCATCTCCGCCAGCTGGCGCAGCGCGGTCAGCATCCGCGCCTCCGGCAGCTTGACGACGACGCCGTTGTCGAACTTCAGGTCCCAGCGGCGGTCGCTGATCCAGGTGGCGGCGGTCACGCGCTTGTGCAGCGTCGGCACCTTCTCCAGCGCGGCCAGCAGGCCGGTGACCTGCTGCGGCGCGTTGATGCCCACCACCTGCGGCAGCGTCTCGATGTGCTTGTTGCCGCGCCGCGCCAGTTCGGTGGCGTCGGCCAGCGGGCGTCCGTCGCGGTCGATCACCGTGAACTGCCGCTCGTGCTGCCAGATCGCCATCGGCTGGCGCTCGCTCAGGCGGACGTGCAGCGTGTCGGGCAGGCGCCGCTCGATGCTGGCCGACGACACCCAGGGCAGCTGCTCCAGCCGCTCCTTGGCTTCCGCGAGGTCGAGGCCGAGGATCGGGTCGCCCCGGCGCACGCCCAGCGCTTCCAGGATGGCGCCGGGTTCGGTGGCGGTGCGCCCCTCGACCATCACGTCGCCGATCTGGAAGCCCATGTCGGCGGCGACGCGGATCAGCGCCGACGGGGTGCCGGCCACGGCGCCGCCGACGTTCGCCTGCTTCCACGTCCACCACACGCCGCCACCCAGGCCCAGCAGCGGCAGCATGACGATGCCCATCTTCAGCGCCGGGCGCGCCCAGCGCGGCCAGGCACGGCGGCGGTTGCCGCGCTGTGCTGCGTGGGCCATGGCGCGCGGCGGGGCGGCCGTCTCCTTGCCGGAGCCGGACAGCGTCGCGCGCGGCGGGGCGGTCAGGCGTGCTGACATGCGGCGTTCTCCACGAGCCAGCTGACCAGGGCGCCATAGCTGATGCCGACGTGCGCGGCCTGTTCCGGCACGAGCGACAGCGGAGTCATCCCCGGCTGGTTGTTGATCTCCAGGAAATACAGGCCCTCGATCCCCGGCTTGCTGTCGTCCCAGCGGAAGTCGCTGCGCGACACGCCGCGGCAGCCCAGCGTCTGGTGCGCCAGCACGGCCACGCGCATCGCCTCGGCGTACACCGCTTCGGGGATGGGGGCCGGGATGATGTGGCGGGCGTGGCCGGCGGTGTACTTGGCGGTGTAGTCGAACAGCTCCGCCGCGAACTGGATCTCGGTCACGGCCAGCGGCTTGTCGCCCATGACGCCGGCGGTCAGCTCGCGGCCGGGGATGAACTCCTCGACCAGGACGCGCTCGCCGAAGGTCCAGCCGTCGCCGATGGGCGAGTTCTGGCCCTGGTGCACGCGCGTGACGCCGACGGTCGATCCCTCGTCGACGGGCTTGATGATGTAGGGCGGCTCCATCGGGTGGCCGCCGCCCAGCAGCTCGCCCTTGTGCAGCAGCATGCCCTTGGGCGAGCGCACGCCCACCGTCTCCAGCACGCGCTTGGTCATCGCCTTGTCCATGGCGATGGCCGACGCCAGCACGCCGGAATGGGTGAAGGGGATGCCCATGAACTCCAGCACGCCCTGGATGGTGCCGTCCTCGCCGCCGCGCCCGTGCAGGGCGTTGAAGACGACGTCGGGCTTCGGCGTCAGCGCCTTGATGATGCCGTCCAGGTCGCGCTGCACGTCCACCGCGGTGACCGTGTAGCCTTCCTCCTCCAGCGCCTTGGCGACGGCGGCGCCGCTGACCAGCGACACCTCGCGCTCGGCCGACCAGCCGCCCATCAGGACGGCGACGTGCTTCTTGCGGGCGGTCATGGCGTGGCTCCCATCATCCCGTCGGGCGGAACGCCGATGCGCTTG
>NZ_DASPMG010000336.1:0-41729 GCF_035627195.1 Azospirillum sp. | reverse complement strand
AAGGCGTCGGCCGGCGGCGCGGGGACGGCCGGCGGAGGGGGAGCCGGGGGTGCCGGGGCAGCGGCCTGCGCGGCCGGGGCCGTGGCCGGACCCGTGGCCGGCGCGGCGGGGGCGGGCTCGGCCGGGCGGGGCGGCGGGGGCGGGGTGGCGCCCTTCACGGCCACCTTCACCTGCGGGATGCCGGCCTCCCAGGCCAGCGTCGTCTCCTCGCCCTTCAGCGCCAACCAGCCGGCGGCGCCGCCCAGCAGCAGCGCCAGCACGCCGAAGGCGGCGATCAGCGCCACGGGCTTCGGCTTGCGCGGCTTGGGGGGCGGCTCGTCGAAGCCGCCGAACCCGTCCTCGGCCCAGTCGTCGCGGTGCCGCTTGCGGCGGAACGGCAGGCGCAGTCCGCCCCGCGGCAGCCATGACCGCGGGTTGAGCTTCAGGCCGAATTTCAGGCGGCCGAGCATGGCGGCTGCGTTCACCGGGGCCTCAGGATCGGGGGTCCTCGAAAATGGCACCGGCCCCGGAAAGGGGCCGGTTCACCAGATTATAGTCTAACACCGAATTCCCGCGCCATGCCGTGGACATTTGCAATCCACGGCCGGCACGGGATACCGGCCCGCCGGCGTCCTAGTTGGTGCTGGCGCGCGCCTGGAACAGCGCCACGCCGCGCAGCAGGTCCAGCGCCCGCGACAGCTGGAAGTCGAACGGCGGCTTGTTGTCGTTCGACGCCGCACCATTGGCCGGGGCACCATTGGTCGGAGCGCCGTTCGTCGGGGCGCCGTTCGCCGGTGCGTTCACGCCGTTGGCCGGCGGGGTCGCCCCGGCACCCGGCGCGCCGGGTGCGGCCGGCTGCGTGGTGGTGGCGGGCTTCGGCTTGGACGGGTCCTGCTTCACCGTGTCGTTGCGCAGCGAACCGCGCAGGTCCGCCTCGCGCCGCCGCGCCTGTCCGGCGTCCAGCTCCTCCAGCTTGGCCGGGTGCACCTCGATGTCCGGGGTGATGCCCAGCTGCTGGATCGAGCGGCCCGACGGCGTGTAGTAGCGCGCGGTGGTCAGGCGCATCGCCCCGTGGCCGGGCAGCGGGATGATGGTCTGGACCGAGCCCTTGCCGAAGGTCTGCGTGCCCAGCACGATGGCGCGCTTGTGGTCCTGCAGCGCGCCGGCGACGATCTCCGACGCCGAGGCCGAGCCGCCGTTGATCAGCACGACGACGGGCAGGCCCTTCGTCATGTCGCCCGGCTTGGCGTTGTAGCGGGTGCCCTCCTCGGTCTTGCGCCCGCGGGTGGAGACGATCTCGCCCTTCTCCAGGAAGGTGTCGGACACGGACACCGCCTGGTCCAGCAGGCCGCCGGGGTTGTTGCGCAGGTCGAGCACATAGCCCTTCAGCTTGTTGCCCTGCTCCTGCTGCAGGCTGGTGATGGCCTTCTCCAGGCCGGCCTGCGTCTGCTCGTTGAAGCTGGTGATGCGGATGTAGCCGACGTCGCCTTCCGTGCGGTAGCGCACCGACTGCACCTTGATGACGGCGCGGGTGATGCTCACCTCGAACGGCTCGGCGGTCTCGCCGCGGCGGATGGTGACCTTGATGTCGGAACCGACGGGGCCGCGCATCTTCTCCACCGCCTCGTTCAGCGTCAGGCCCATGACGGCCTCGCCGTTGAGGTGGGTGATGAAGTCGCCCGGCTGCAGGCCGGCGCGGAAGGCCGGCGTCTCGTCGATGGGGGAGACGACCTTGATCAGGCCGTTCTCCATGGTCACCTCGATGCCCAGCCCGCCGAACTCGCCCCGGGTCTGCACCTGCATGTCCTGGAAACTCTTCTTGTTCAGGTAGCTGGAGTGCGGGTCGAGCGAGGTGAGCATGCCGTTGATGGCGGCCTCGACCAGCTGCTCGTCCGTCGCCTGCTCCACGTACTCCGCACGCACGCGCTCGAAGACGTCGCCGAAGAGGTTGAGCTGGCGGTACGTCTCGGAGGTGTTGGGACCGGCGGCGGTGACCGCGCCGATGCCGGCACCCATGAATACCAGGGCCGCGGCGTACGCGGCGCGCTTGATCATGCTCATCTAACCTTGTCCTTTCCCCTCCGGGGCGGCGGCGCCGCGCTGCGGATTGATGGGCTGGCCGTTCCTGCGCAATTCGAAATAAAGATCCGGCGAACCGTCCGCCGGCATGAGTGCAATCGGTTCTCCGGCGGTAACATGCTTGCCGACGGCGGTGTCGATCCGGCCCAATCCAGCAATGAGGCTATGATATCCATTGCTGTGTTCCACGATCAAGATTTGCCCATACCCGCGGAACGGCCCGGCGAACATCACCGATCCGGCATAGGGGGCGACGACGGCGGTACCCGGCCGCGCCGAAATGGTCAGGCCGCGGCTGGTGGCGCCGAAGCGGTCCTGCTCGCCGAAGCGGGTGACGATGCGCCCGCCGACCGGCAGCGTCAGACGGTTCCCCGCCGTGGCCGGCGCCGGGTCCGGCGCCTTCTGAACCGCCGCCTGCTGGGCCGCCGCCTCGGCCCGCGCGCGCTGTTCGGCCTCGCGCTGCTGGGCCAACTGGCGCTCGGCTTCCTTCTGCTCCGTCTCTTTCTGCTGGGCCAGCTTGCGGTCCGCCTCGCGCTGCTCGGCTTCGCGCTGCCGGGCGAGGCGGCGTTCGGCCTCCAGCCGTTCGGCCTCGCGGCGCGCCGCCGCCTCCATGGTGACCCGCCGCTCGGCCTCGATGCGGTCCATCAGCTGCTTCAGGTCGCTGGCCTGCCCGGTCAGCGCCGCCATGCGGCGGCCAACGGCGATGCGCTCCTCGTCGGTCTGGCGTGACAGTTCCTCGCGCCGCGCCACCAGGGCGGCGATCTCCTGCTGGCGGGATCCCAGCGCGTCGCGCTTGGCGACGATGCTCGTGCGCTGCCCTTCCAGCCGCTCGCGCACCTCGGCCAGCCGGTTCAGCGCGGCGGCCAGCGCGTCGGCGCGCTGGCGTAGCGCCGGCACGGTGTCGCGCAGCAGCAGGGCGGAGCGCAGCGTGTCCACCGGCCCCTCGGGCCGGGCCAGCGCCACCTCCGGCGGGATGCGCGACAGGCGCTGCAGCGCGGCCAGCAGGTGGGCGATCTGCTGGCGCTCGCCGTCCAGGCGGGTGGCCTGCTGGCGCTCCTCCTCCTCCAGCGCGCGCAGCGTGCCTTCCAGCCCGTCGAGTTCCTCTTCCTGCGCGCGCGCCTGCTCGGCGAGCCCGACGAGGCGGGCGCGCAAGTCCTCGGTTTCCTTGCGGATGGCGTCGGAGCGCTGGTCGAGTGCGCGCTGGCGGGCCTTGTCCGCCTGAATCTCCTGCTCCACGCGCTTCAGCGCCGCACCGGGGGCTTCCTCCTGCGCGTAGGCGGGAAGGGCGAGGAGGAGGAGGGCCAGGGCCAAATTCCCTCTCCCCCCTGGGGAGAGGGTTAGGGTGAGGGGGTTCGCGGGGGACCGGAAGCGCGGGCGTCGCGAGACCCCCTCACCCCGACCCTCTCCCCGGGGGGGAGAGGGAGACCGCAGGCGCTCCCCCCTGTCCATTCCCTATTCCGCGGCGGCGCGGGCGGCGGCGCCGTCGATCAGGGTGGAGCCGGTCATCTCCGCCGGCTGCGGCAGGCCCATGAGGGCGAGCAGCGTCGGCGCCACGTCGGCCAGGCGACCACCGCGCAGGCGCGCCCCGGCGGGGCCGTTGACCAGGACGAGGGGCACCTTGTCCAGCGTGTGGGCGGTGTGCGGGCCGCCGGTCTCCGGATCCTTCATCAGCTCGCAGTTGCCGTGGTCGGCGGTGACCAGCATGGTGCCGCCGGCGCGCCGCACGGCCTCCTCCAGGCGGCCCAGGCTCTGGTCCACCGCTTCCACCGCCTTGATGGCGGCCGACAGGATGCCCGAATGGCCGACCATGTCCGGGTTGGCGTAGTTCACGACCACCAAATCGTAGGTGCCGCCATCGATGGCGGCGACCAGCTTGTCCGTCACCTCGGCGGCGGACATCTCCGGCTGCAGGTCATAGGTGGCGACCTTCGGCGACGGCACCAGAATGCGGTCCTCGCCCGGATACACGCGCTCCTCACCCCCGTTGAAGAAGAAGGTGACGTGCGGGTACTTCTCGGTTTCGGCGATGCGCAACTGCTTCAGCCCGGCCTCGGAGACGACTTCGCCCAGCACCTTGGTCAGGGATTTGGGCGGAAAGATGGTCGTCAGGAAGGCGTTCAGCGCGCTCGAATACTCGACCATGCCGACGGCGGCGGCGAAGTTCACCGGCGTGCCGCGCTCGAACCCGTCGAAGGCCGGGTCCAGCAGGGCGGCCAGGATCTCGCGCGCGCGGTCGGCGCGGAAGTTGGCCATCAGGATGGCGTCGCCGTCCTTCATGCCGGTGTAGCCGTCGATGACGGTGGGCGCGATGAACTCGTCGTGCTTGCCGATGGCGTAGCTCTGCTCGATGGCCTTGATCGGGTCGGCGGCCGTCGCCTCGCCCTTGCCCTGCACCATGGCGGCGTAGGCCTTGGCGACGCGCTCCCACCGCTTGTCGCGGTCCATGGCCCAGTAGCGGCCGATGACCGTGGCGACGTTGACGCCCGGCAATTCGTGCACGTCGGCCATGAACTCGGCCACCTGATCGACGGCGGACTGCGGCGGCACGTCGCGGCCGTCGGTGAAGGCGTGCACCTCCACCGGGATGCCCTCGTGCGACAGGGCGCCGGCCAGGGCCGCCATGTGGTCCTGGTGCGAGTGCACGCCGCCCGGCGACAGCAGGCCCATCAGGTGGCAGCGCCCGCCGCTGGCCTTCAGCTTCTTGATGAGTTCCTGGAGTGCCGCGTTGCGCTCGAACTCGCCCTCGACGATGGCGTGGTCGATCATGACGAGGTCCTGCATGACCACGCGCCCGGCGCCGAGGTTCATGTGCCCGACCTCGGAGTTGCCCATCTGCCCCTTGGGCAGGCCGACCTCTTCCTCGCTGGCGTCGAGGAAGGCGGTGGGCTCGCTGCTCCACAGCCGGTCCCAGGTCGGCGTGCTGCCCTGCGCGATGGCGTTGTCCGCCCGCTCCTCGCGGTATCCCCAGCCGTCCAGGACGCACAGAACGACGGGGCGGGGACGTTTGGTCTGGGTCATCGCGGGTCCTCTTATGCCGGTCTTGGCCGATGAATTCGGTGAGGGAGAAAATGGCGCCGTTATGCCCGATGGTAAGGGTGCCCGGCGAGGATCTGTTGCGCGCGGTAGATCTGCTCCGTCAACATGCCGCGCACCAGCATGTGCGGCCACGTCATCGCTCCGAAGGCCAGCAGCAGATCGGCGCGCTGGCGCACGGCCTCGCCGTGGCCGTCGGCGCCGCCGATCAGGAACGCCAGGTCGGCCACGCCGCCGTCCCGCCACGCGCCGATGCGCTGGGCGAAGGCGGCGCTGTCCATGGTCTTGCCGCGCTCGTCCAGGGCGACGACCGTCGCCCCCGCCGGGATGGCGGCCAGAAGCAGCTCGGCCTCCTGGCGCTTCATCTCGTCGGGCGGGAGGCGCTTCTTCACCTCCACCTCCCGCAGCGTCAGCGGCCACGTCAGCCGGCCGGCGTACTCCGCGTACAGGTCACGAGCCGGGCCACCCCGGGCCCGCCCCACCGCGGCGAGCCACAGGCGCATCGCTCCGGCTCCCCCTGCCTTCAGTCCCGGTCCCGCTCAGGCGTGCAGCCGCGAGGGCTGCGCTTCGGCGCGGTTCGGCAGGTCCAGCCCCCACATCTTCTCGATGTTGTAGAAGCTGCGGACCTCCGGCCGGAACAGGTGGACGATGACGTCGCCGCCGTCGATCAGCACCCAGTCGCACTGGGGCATCCCTTCGATGTCGACACCGACGATGCCGGCGGCCTTCAGCTTGTCGCGCAGACGTTCGGCCATGGCGGCGATGTGCCGCGTGTTGCGGCCCGACGCCACGATCATGTAGTCCGCGATGCTGGTCTTGCCGGCGAGGTCGATGACGACGATGTCGTCCGCCTGGTCGTCGTCCAGGGATTTCTCGATGAGCGCCTTGAGTTCCTGGGGAACGGGCGCGGGCCGCAGGGTGGGCGCGGCCGGTTGAAGATGCGTGCTTATGGTCCTCACCTCGTGTCACTGGGGTCCCGACCCGTGGGCACGTGCCCGACGGATCGCCGTCGCCGACGCCGGATGCAGCGGGTTGCGCAGGAACGTCCATACCGGCGGAGCCGCGACGGACAGCCCCTTCGCCCGCGTCTCCGCCAATCGGAAACGGGCATAGCGCTGCGCGGCAACGCCGCCCAGCGCCCCTAGAGAATAGGTTGGACGGGCGAAGACTGCAACCGGCACCGACTCGAAGATTCGCGTCCACCTCTTCCAGCGCGGAATCTGCCGCAAATTGTCGGCTCCCATCAGCCAGACGAAGCGGGTGCGGGGGAAGCGGCGGACCAGTTCGGCGATGGTGGCGGCGGTGTAGCGGGTGCCCAGTTCCGTCTCGATGGCGGTGGCCGTGATGCGCGGGTGCCGCGCCACCGCGCGCGCCCACGCCAGCCGCTCCTCCAGCGAGGCCATGTCGCGCGCGGACTTCAGCGGGTTCTGCGGGCTGACCAGCCACCACACCCGGTCGAGCCCCAGCGCCTTCAACGCATACAAGCTGATGTGGCGGTGCCCCGCGTGCGCCGGGTTGAACGACCCGCCGAGCAGCCCGATGCGCAGGCCGGCGAAGCCGGGGCCGGAGTAGCGGTGGGGACCCAACCCTCTCCCGCCCCGGGAGAGGGTGGCGCCGAAAGGCGCCGGGTGAGGGTGCAGCCAAGGATCCTTGCCTTTACCCCCACCCCGACCCTCCCCCGGGGCGGGGGAGGGGGATTTGGCATCCTTACGCCCGCGTCTGCCCATCGCCCCGCACGACGTACTTGTAGCTGGTCAGCTGCTCCGCCCCCACCGGGCCGCGGGCGTGGAACTTGTCGGTGGAGATGCCGATCTCCGCCCCCATGCCGAACTCGCCGCCGTCGGCGAACTGGGTGGAGGCGTTGTGCAGCACGATGCCGCTGTCCACCCGGTTCAGGAACCGCTCGGCCTCTGCCGCGTCCTCGGTGAGGATGGAGTCGGTGTGGTGGGAGCCGTGGCGGTTGACGTGGTCGATGGCGGCGTCCACCCCGTCCACCACGCCGCAGGCGATGATGGCGTCCAGGTACTCGGTGTCCCAGTCGGCCGCCGCCACCGGCTTGACGCGCGCGTCCACGGCCTGGGTCGCGGCGTCGCCGCGCACCTCGCAGCCGGCGTCCAGCAGGTCCTTCACCAGCACCGGGAGGTGGGTGTCCGCCACCTTGCGGTCGACCAGCAGCGTCTCCGCCGCGCCGCAGATGGAGGTGCGGCGCATCTTGGCGTTCAGCACCACCTTGCGTGCCTTATCCAAGTCCGCACCCGCCGCCACGTAGACGTGGCAGTTGCCGTCCAGGTGCTTGATGACCGGGACGCGGCTTTCCTCGGTGATGCGCTGGATCAGCGACTTGCCGCCGCGCGGCACGATCACGTCCACATAATCGCGCATGGTCAGCAGGTGCCCCACCGCGGCGCGGTCGGTGGTGGGGACGAGCTGGATGGCGGCTTCCGGCAGGCCGGCGGCGCGCAGCCCCTCGGCCAGGCAGGCGGCGATGGCGCGCGAGGAGTGGAAGCTTTCCGACCCGCCGCGCAGGATGGCGGCGTTGCCGGACTTCAGGCACAGCCCGCCGGCGTCCGCCGTCACGTTCGGCCGGCTTTCGTAGATGATGCCGATGACGCCCAGCGGCACGCGCACGCGCTGGATCTTCAGCCCGTTGGGGCGCGTCCATTCGGCCAGCACGGTGCCGATGGGGTCGGGGAAGGCGGCGATGTCCTCCAGGCCCTTGGCCATCGCCTCGATCCGCTTGTCGTCCAGCGTCAGGCGCTCGACCATCGGGCCGGCAACGCCGCGCGCCCGGGCCGCGGCCACGTCCTGGTCGTTGGCAGCCTGGATCTCCGCCCGGCGGGCGCGCAACGCGGATGCCGCGGCGCGCAGAGCCTCGTCCTTTCGCGGGCCTGGCACGGTCGCCAGTTCCGCGGCGGCCGCACGCGCCGCGCGGCCAAGCGCGAGCATCTGGTCCAGCAGGGGATCGGCAACATCGTGAAGCGCAGACACGGGACGTGATCCTTCTTTCAAGAGAGGGCGGAGACTGTACCCGATCGCCGGGGGCGGGGAAAGGCCGGCTCAAGCGCAGCCTGAGCAGAATGGTGGGCGCGGAACGGTGGAGAGGCGCCGCTGTTGCTCAGGTCAAGACGTCCTCGAACAGGAGACCGATCTTGAGCAAGCTCGCACCGCTCGCCGCCGCCCTTCTGCTCGGGCTCGCCGCCGGAGCGGCGTCGGCCCAGCAGCCCCAGACACAGACCCAGCCGCAACCGCAGCCGCGCTCGCAGTTGCCCAACGACCAGCGGCCGTCGTCCGTCGACACCGACGCGGTCAATCGCACCATCAAGCCAGGCGACACGTCGCTGGGCGAACAGCACGGCCGCCCGGCCGGCGACGCGCTGGCGCGCCCCTCCGACCCCTCGCGCCCGACGCAGGGCGAGCCCATGCGGCCGAGTGCCGAGAAGGGCGACACGTCGGCGACCAACGCCAAGAGCGGGACGACGGCCGGCGAGGCGATGCCTTCGGGCCGGTCCGGAGCGGACCGGGCCGATCCGGGGCAGGGCGGCAACCAGTCCTATCCGGTGATGCCGGACCGCAGCCAGCCGCCCAAGCGTGCCGACGACGCCAGCAACCCGCCGCCGGGCAGTTCGGGCAAGAAGTAAGTCCGGGAAGACGAAGGGAAGGGAGCCGGCGGCCTCAGGCCGCCAGCTTCAGTTCCAGCAGGTCCCACACGTCGCGCAGGGAGTCGACGAGGTGGGCCATCATGGCGTCGTCGTGCAGCGGGGTGGGGGTAAAGCGCAGCCGCTCGGTGCCGCGCGGCACCGTCGGGTAGTTGATCGGCTGCACATAGATGTTGTGGCGCTCCATCAGCAGGTCGCTGGCGCGCTTGCAGCGCTTGGCGTCGCCCACCATGACCGGCACGATGTGGCTGACGCTGTCCATCACCGGCAGCCCGGCGTCGGCGAACAGGCGCTTCAGCGTCGCCGCGCGCTCCTGGTGGCGGGTGCGCTCGGCCTGGCTCTTCTTCAGGTGGCGGATGGAGGCGAGCGCGCCGGCCGCCAGCACCGGGGCCAGCGAGGTCGAGAAGATGAAGCCGTTGGCGAAGGACCGCACGCAGTCCACCAGCGCGGCCGACCCGGTGATGTAGCCGCCCTGCACGCCGAACGCCTTGCCCAGCGTGCCCTCGATGATGGTGATGCGGTCCATCGCGCCGTCGCGCTCGGCCACGCCGGCGCCGCGCGGGCCGTACATGCCGACCGCGTGCACCTCGTCGATGTAGGTCATGGCGCCGTGCTTGTCGGCGACGTCGCAGATCGCGTGGATGGGGGCGATGTCGCCGTCCATCGAATAGACGCTCTCGAACGCCACCAGCTTCGGCCGCTTCGGGTCGATCTGGGAGAGCAGTTGGTCCAGGTGCTCCGGATCGTTGTGGCGGAAGATGTGCCGCTCGGCTCCGGAGTTGCGGATGCCGGTGATCATCGAGTTGTGGTTCAGCGCGTCCGACAGGATCACGCAGTTCGGCAGCAGCTTGCCGATGGTCGACAGCGTGGCGTCGTTCGACACGTAGCCGGAGGTGAACAGCAGCGCCGCTTCCTTGCCGTGCAGGTCGGCCAGCTCGCGCTCCAGCAGCACGTGGTAGTGGTTGGTGCCGGAAATGTTGCGCGTGCCGCCGGCACCCGCGCCGACCTGGTCCAGCGCCGTGTGCATGGCGTCCAGCACCACCGGGTTCTGCCCCATGCCGAGGTAGTCGTTGGAGCACCACACGGTGATCTCCCGCTCGCGCCCGGCGCCGTCGCGGAAGGTGGCCCGGGGGAACTTGCCGGCGTGTCGGGCCAGATCGGCGAAGACCCGGTAGCGGCCTTCCTGCTTCAGGGCTTCGATCTGGCTGCGGAAGAAGTTCTCGTAATCCATGGGGCGGTTCCGTTCGACGTCTTCGGCGCGGGGTCCGGTGCGATGTGTCCCTGCACGCGGCAACAGCGGCGGCGCAGAGAATGGCATGATTGTTTCAGACACGCCACACGGCATTGACCGAAATCAAACCCGGCGGCGAAGGCCGTTCATCAGCGTATCCTACTATACGCGGGGCGGACGTGTCACGGGGTATGCTGGCGCCGCCGGCTCCCGTGCCAGACACGGCCGATCTCCACCGCCTCGTCCTTCACGCGATAGACGATGACGTAGGGGTGGGTCACCGTCAGTTCGCGCGTGCCCGGCAGGTCACCCTGGCGCCCGCGGTGCGGGAAGGTGGCAAGGCTGTCGCCGGCAATGACGAGGGCTTCCGCGACGCGCCGGGCCGCGAATGGATTGAAACGGGCGATGTAGTCGAAGATTGCCGCCACGTCGTCCAGGGCGGCATCGGTCCAGACGACCCTCACCGCGGCCGGGGACGTTCGGTGCGCCGGCCCGCCGCCAGATCGAGCAGCCAGCGGCGGACATCCTCATGCGGCACGACGCGGCCGGCGTCGGCGTCGGCAAAGCCTTCGCGAACGGCGGCCCGCTTCGCTTCCAACTCGTCGTCATGGTCCGGCAAGCGCGCGGGATCACTGGGAGGCATGAAGGTCCCCTCGATCGTCTGCCAATCAGTATGGCGTCGCGCGCGTGCCGGTTCCACTCCTTTACCCCCTCAACGCCGGCAGGGCCGCGTCCAGCGCCGTGGTCAGGCGGTCGAACATGGCGTCGATCTCGGCCTCATTGATGATCAGCGGCGGGCACAGCGCCAGGCTGTCGCCCATGGCGCGGCTGATCAGGCCGTTCTCGTGGCACAGCGCGTTCACCTTGGCGCCGGCCATGCCCACCGGCTCGAACGGCGTCTTGGTCGCCTTGTCGGTCACCAGTTCCACTGCGCCGATCAGGCCGATGCCGCGCGCCTCGCCCACCAGCGGATGGTCGGCAAGGGCCTTCAGCCGCTGCTGGAAGCGCGGCGCCACCGAACGCACGTGGCCCAGGACATCGCGCTCCTCGTAGATCTTCAGCGTCTCAAGCGCCACCGCCGCCGACACCGGGTGGGCGGAGTAGGTGTAGCCGTGGCCGAAGGTGCCGATCTTCTCGCTCTCCACCACGCAGGCCTTGTAGATGTCCTCCGACACCATCACGGCCGAGATCGGCAGGTAGCCGGACGACAGCGCCTTGGCACAGGTCAGGATGTCCGGCTTCATGCCGAAGGTCTGCGTGCCCCAGAAGTTGCCGGTGCGCATGAAGCCGCAGATCACCTCGTCCGCGACCAGCAGCACGTCGTACTTCTTCAGCACCGCCTGGATCTTCTCGAAGTAGGTGGCGGGCGGCACGATGACGCCGCCGGCCCCCATCACCGGCTCGGCGAAGAAGGCGGCGACGGTGTCCGGCCCCTCGGCCAGGATCAGCTTTTCCAGATTGTCGGCGAGGCGGGTGGCGAAGTCCTCCTCGCTCTCGCCCGGCTCGGCGAAGCGGTAGTGGTGCGGGCAGTCGGTGTGCAGGATGCGGGCGATCGGCAGGTCGAAGTCGCGGTGGTTGTTGGGCAGGCCGGTCAGGCTGGCCGCCGCCACGGTGACGCCGTGGTAGCCCTTGGTCCGCGCGATGATCTTCTTCTTCTCGGGCCGGTTCAGGGCGTTGTTGTAGTACCAGATCAGCTTGATCGCCGTGTCGTTCGCCTCGGAGCCCGAGTTGGCGAAGAACACCTTGGACATCGGCACCGGCGCCAGCTTGATCAGCGCCTCCGACAAATCGATGCCGGGGTCGTGCGACTTGTGGCCGAACACGTGGTAGGTGGGCAGCTTGCGCATCTGCCGCGCCGCCGCCTCGACCAGCCGCTCGTTGTCGAAGCCCAGCGACACGCACCACAGGCTGGCCAGCCCCTCGATGTACTCCTTGCCGGCGTCGTCGTAGACGTAGACGCCCTTGCCGCGCTCGATGATCATCGGGCCGGCCGTCTCGTGCACCTTCAGGTTGGTGTAGGGATGCAGGCAGTAGGCCTTGTCGCGGCTGGCGGCCGAATTGCCGATGGCGGTCATCTCGTCTCCCTTTGGCACGTGCTTGATATTTTAAACACTGGTGTCCGGGATCCTACACCCCCGCCGCGCCCGGCACAAACCGCCCGATCCCGCAACACCGCCCTGCGCGAAACGGATGGCGCCAATTCCGGAATGCCATGCTCCAATGCGCCGCCTGGAACTGGGAGGCGCACCGCGCATGATCACGCTCTACAACATGCCGAGCACCGCGGGCATGGCCCCGCACATCGTGCTGCGCGAGATTGGCGCGCCGCACCGCATGGTCCTGCTGGACGGCGACGCCAAGGCACAGAAGGCGCCGGAGTATCTGGCGCTGAACCCGCACGGCCGGGTGCCGACGCTGGTGGACGGCGACCTTGTGATCAGCGAATCGGCGGCGATCTGCCTGCATCTGGCCGAGACGCACCCGCAGGCCGGGCTGGTCCCGCCCTTGGGCAGCGCCGAACGCGCCCGGCTGGTGCAGTGGCTGGTGTACCTCACCAACACGGTGCAGGCGGAGATGATGCCGTACTTCTACCCCGACCGCTACGTGCCGGAGGAGGGTGCGGCCGCCCTGCGCGCCAGGGTGGAGGCGCGCCTGGCCGGCATGTTCGCCCACATCGACGGTGAACTGGCGGGGCGTACGTGGCTGCTGGGCGAGCGCTACACCATCGCCGATCCTTACCTGTTCATGCTGGCGCGCTGGACCCGCAACATGACGCGCAAGGCGCGCGACCTGCCGAACCTTGGGCCGTACCTCGCACGTGTGTACGCGCGGCCGGCGGTGGCCGAGGCGCTGAAGGCGGAGGGAATCGGGGAGCCGTATTATTGAGGCGGGCTACATCGCCTCGCGCCAGGGCGGCTCATTCACCACCAGGGCCTCGGCGTCGGCCGGCGGCATGGGGCGGGCGAAGTGGTAGCCCTGGCCGTAGTCGCAGGCCAGCGCCCGCAGCAGGTTGGCGTCGGCCGTCGTCTCGATGCCCTCGGCAATGACGTCGAAGCCCAGCAGGCGGGCGAGGTCGACGATGATGCGCACGATGGCCCGGTTCTCCTCCGACTGGTGCATGGCGGAGACGAAGGAGCGGTCGACCTTCAGGCTGTCGATGGGCAGCTTGTGCAGGTAGGACAGCGACGAATAGCCGGTGCCGAAGTCGTCGATCGACAACTTGATGCCCAGCGCGCGCAGGCCTTCCAGCAGCCGGATCGACTGCTCGGCCTTCTCCATCACCGCGCTCTCGGTCAGTTCCAGCTTGATCCAGGACGGCTCGACCCCGGTCTCGCGCAGCACGTCGCGCACCTGGTTGACGAAGTCCGGGTCGGCCAGCTGGCGGGTCGACAGGTTCACGCTCATGAACAGCGGGGCGGAGCCGGGGATGCGCTTGTCCTGCCAGTCGGCCAGCTGCAGGCACGCCTCGCGCAGCACCCACTTGCCCAGCGTGACGACGAGGCCGGTGCTCTCGGCGATGGGGATGAAGACGCCCGGCGGGATGTTGCCGCGCTCCGGGTGGTTCCAGCGCACCAGCGCCTCGAACCCGGCCAGCCCGCCGGTGACCATCTCGACGATCGGCTGGTAGGCGACCCACAGGTTCTCGTTGCGCTCCAGCGCGTGGCGCAGGTCGTGCTCGATCCGGACCTGCTCGACGACGTGGGCGTGCATGGTCGGGTCGAACCACGCGTGGCGCGCCCCGCCGCCCTCGCGCGCGCGGCCGGTGGCGATCTCGGCGTCGCGCAGCACGTCCTCCGGCCGCTCGTGCGCGGCGTTCCAGGTGGCCACGCCGATGCTGGCCGACAGGAACACGGCGGCACCCGAGCTGGACCGGGCCGAGCGGACGATGCCGGTGGCCGCCGCGATGCGCTGCTCGATGGCCGGCGCGTCGCAGTCGCCGGCGACCAGCATGGCGAAGGCGTGGTCGCTGACGCGCGCCAGCAGGTCGACCGGGCCGCCGTCGCGGCCCAGGCGGTGCGCCAGATCGATCAGCAGCTCGTTGGCGAAGCCTTGGCCCAGGCTGGTGCGGATCTCGACGAAGCGGTCGATGTCGATGATGACCAGGGTGAACGGCTCGCCCACCGCCTGATAATCGCCCATGTGCTTCAGCAGCAGCAGGCGGTTCGCCAGCCCGGTGACCGGGTCGTAGTAGGCGAGGCGGAAGAGGTCGTCCTGCATCTGCCGCCGCTCGGTCATGTCCTGCATGAGCACGAAGTAGCCGGCGATCTCCCCGTCCGGGCCGCGGTGCGGGCCGTGCAGGCGGACGACGTAGCGCTGCTGGCCCCCGCCGTTGAAGGGCATCCACCCTTCGCTCTGCACCACCTCGCCCTTCAGCGCGCGCTCGGCCATGGCCTGGGTGGCGCGGAACTGCTCCTCCCCCATCGGCCCGGCCAGGGTGTGGCCGACCAGGGTCGGGAGGTCGCGGCCCATGTACTCGCGGTACGAGCGGTTGGCGTAGACGTGCCGGCGTTGCGTGTCCAGCAGGGCCACCATGACCGGCATGGTCTCCAGCACCTGCAGAAGCGTGTCGAGCGCCGGAGTGGCGGCGACCGTCCCGGACAGGGCGGCGGCCAGCGCGTCGAGGTGGGGATCCAGGGTCATGGGCACGGAATGGGGCACGGGAGGCGGGCACCGTCTAACAAGCAATATCCAACAATTACGCGAAACCTCGCCCGCCCGTCAAAACGAAAGCCGTCCTTTGCGCGCGATGCCACAGGGATTCTCCACCCGGCGCGGTGCGCGCCACGACGCATGCCCGGCTATGCCTGCGGCGATCGGCCGCTGGCCCGGGACGCGGCGGCGCCGCATGGCTGCATCGCCCATCGTGGGCGTCGATTTCACGGCTTGCCCATGTCTATAGTTGTACGGCCCGTGCCGGGACGGCCCGACTCCGGCCGGTGGCCGGGCGCTGCAGGGAGAAAACGACATGGCACTGAAGGATCTGCTGGTCGTCGTCGACGACTCCGCGGCGTCCGCGGCCCGCATCGCGGTGGCGGCGCAACTCGCCGCCCGGCACGACGCCCACCTCACCGGCCTCTACGTCATCACCGCCGCGATGATGCCCGGCTACATCGCGGCGGAAATCCCCGAGGCGGTGCGCACCGCCCAGCGCAGCGCCGCCGAGGAGCGCGCGCGGGAGGCCGCCGCCCGGTTCGACGACGCCATGCGCCGCTTCGGCCTGACCGACCGCTCCGAATGGCGTGCCGTGCGCGGCAATCCCACGGACGTGGCGGCGGTGCACGGCCGCTACGCCGACCTCGTCGTCGTCGGGCAGGTCGATCCCCGGCGCGACCACGACGTGCCGACGGTGCAGCCGGCCGACCTGGTGTTCGAATGCGGCCGGCCGCTGCTGGTCGTCCCCTACGCCGGCACCTTCGCCACGGTGGGCGAGCGCGTGCTGATCGGCTGGAACGCCAGCCGCGAGGCGGCCCGCGCGGTGGGGGACGCCATGCCGCTGCTCACCGCCGCACAGCGCATCGTGGTGTTGGCGGTCAACGCCAGGACCGGGGTGGAGGGGCTGGGCGACGCGCCGGGCGCGGACATCGCGCGCCACCTGTCGCGCCACGGCAACCGCGTGGAGGCGACGCACATCGCCACCGATCAGGTGGAGCCCGGCGACATGATGCTGAACACCATCGCCGACGAATCGTGCGACCTCGTGGTGATGGGCGCCTACGGCCGCTCGCGCCTGCGCGAACTGGTGCTGGGGGGCATGACCCGCTACATGCTCCAGCACATGACCGTGCCGGTGCTGATGAGCCATTAGGGCCGTCTGGGGATTGGCGTTGGGCCGACCTGCGGTTGGCCCAACATCCTCCATGTCAAAAAAACCATCCCAAAAAAACGCCGGGCTTGGAGGCCCGGCGAGTTTCTGTGGGTACGTGCTTTCATTCAGATGGGCACGCCAACGGTTTTCCGCATCCCTTCCGGTATGCCTAGGCCGCTTGGCCAGACGGATATGACCTTACGGCCCGTGCCCGCCCGGCCCGGCGCGCTGGCCGTCGTCGGTGGCGGCGCGCTCGCGCTCCATGGCGCAGGCGATGGCCAGCAGGTGCAGCGCGCCCGGCAGGCGGGTCATCGCGTCGGCCTGCGCGTCGGTCTGCGGCCGCAGCGTGCGGCGCAGCCGGACCAGCAGGCGCATCAGCGCGCGCGCCGGGATGAGGTCGAGCGGAACGTCGGGCACCACCGGCTCGGAAAAGGCGGTCTGGATCGCCCGCAGGCAGGAGAGGATGTAGTCCTGGTCGCCGCCGGTCAGCGGCAGCGGCCATTCGGGGGCGCGCCGGATCAGGCGTTCCCCGGCAAAATCGATGATCCCGTCGGTCATGGCGGCCACCCTCGCGCGCGCGGCGTAGTTCCACAGGCCCGTTTTGGCGGGCCATTCCGTAACATGGCCCCGAACGCGGCACGAATCGAGTGTTTTTCTGCCCGAACGGGCCTGCGCCGCCGCATGTCCTACATGGTTACAAAGCAAAGCTTGTCGGGGCTGCCCTTGGCGGCGGGCTTGTGGGCGGCGATGGCGTCGGTGATGGCGTCCAGCGTCACCCCGTGTTCGCCGGCCGGGATGGTCACCGCCACCCCGCTGACCGACAAAAGCGGGAAGGTGCGCACGGTGCCGAAGCGGTCCTTGGCGGTGATGTGCCCGGCGGCGCGCGAGGCGGCGTCGTACAGGCTCTCCGCGTCCGAGCGGAAGGTGGCGACGAGGTCCTGCACGCGCCGGCGCATCTCCGCCCCGGTCTCGCCACTCACCCCTAGGAAGAAGTCGTCGCCGCCGATGTGGCCGGCGAAGCCGCCGCAGGACGACGCCAGCACCTTCAGCCGTTCGCCGAACATCTGGATGGCGCGGTCGCCCTGGCGGAAGCCGAAGGTGTCGTTGAACGGCTTGAACCAGTCGAAGTCGAAATAGACCAGCGTGTGCGCCTCGCCCGTGTCGTCCAGCGCCTCCTCGATGTGGCGGATGATGGCGGCGTTGCCGGGCAGGCGGGTCAGCGGGTTCTGGTCGGTCGCCATCGCCAGGTTCTTCTCGTGCACCAGCCCGATCAGCGCGCGGCTGGTGAGGAAGCCCACGTACTCCCCGCTCTCCACGATGATGACGCCGTCCTCCGCCGTCTCTTCCGAGAACGCCTCGATCACGCGGTCCAGCGGCGTGTTGATGTCGCAGACCGGGCACTTGGCCAGCAGGTCGATCAGCGTCTTGCTGTGCCCCTTGTTGTTCAGCAGGTCTCGGCCGTACTTGGAATAGACGTACTGCTTCAGGTCGCGCTCGCGCAGCAGGCCCAGCGGCATCCCGTGCTTGTCCACCACCGGGGCGATGGGCGGGTTATCGCCGTCGCGGAAATAATCGAAGATGATGCTCTTCGGCTCGTCGGCGGACACCGGCGGGATGCGCTCGATCACCTCGGCCAGGCGCTGGCGCACCTCCACCGGCTGGCGGCGGTCGCGGGCGTTCAGCTGCTCCACCGTCGCGATGCGCGGCGGCAGCCGGGCGAGGTCGAGCGCCGGCCGCGCGATCAGGTAGCCCTGCATGAAGTCGCAGCCGATGTCGCGGCAGGTATAGAACTCGGCCTCCGTCTCCACGCCTTCGGCGATGGTCAGGATGCCCAGCGTGTGCGCGTAGCCGACCAGATGGTTGACGATGGCCCGCTTGCCCAGGTCGCGGTGGATGTCCTGGACGAAGAAGCGGTCGATCTTCAGGTAGTCCGGCTTGATCTTGTACAGGAGTTTCAGCCCGGCGAAGCCGACGCCGAAGTCGTCCAGCGCCAGCCCCACCTGATGCTTGCGGTAGGTGGCGGTGATGTCCTCCATGTCGACGGCGTCGCGGACCTCCTTGTGCTCCGAGATCTCGTGCACGATGGCCAGCTCCTTGGGGCCGGGCAGCAGCACCGGCGACACCGCCTGCGCCCCGCCCACCACGCGGGCGTCGATGTTGAGGAACAGCTTGGCGTCCTTCCAGCCGTCCAGGGAACAGTACTTCGCCACCGCCTTGGCGTGCAGCTCCGCCTCCACCAGCGGCAGCACGCCGTCGGCGTGCGCTTCGTCCAGCATGTCGGGCACGTTGGCGAACTGCGCCGGGTCGATGCCGCGCAGCAGCGCCTCGAAGCCGTGGCAGCGCCCGGTGCGCACGTGGACGATCGGCTGGAAGGCGTGCTCCAGTCCGGCCAGGATGCCCTTCCACGCGCGCTCGCGCGGCCGCGCGCGGACGGCGCGGCGCGGGTCC
Source organism: Azospirillum sp. (assembly GCF_035627195.1). GTDB lineage: Bacteria > Pseudomonadota > Alphaproteobacteria > Azospirillales > Azospirillaceae > Azospirillum. Next base: position 23,497 of record NZ_DASPMG010000336.1, on the reverse strand, counting down.
GGCTGCGGGCCGTCGCCGGGGTAGGGCGTGTCCGCAAGCGCGGCGGCCAGCGGGGTCTGCGCGGGGGCGGTCATCGGGATCCTCTGCCGTCGGTCGGGAGACACCGCGGGGGCGCGGGGGTGCGCTCCTGGACCGGCGCTCCTGGACCGGCAGTGTACGCGCCGGGCGTTGCAGATTTATGGCGGTGCCGCGTGCGGGACGTTGCAACGCACGCGGGCGCAGGACGGCTGCCGCGCGTCGCGTTCGGAAACTGATGTTTTGGATTGTCCGTACCGGATCAGCGGATCCGCTTCATCTTCCCCGGAGGGGAGATGGAGCGGGCGAAGGGATTCGAACCCTCGACCCCAACCTTGGCAAGGTTGTGCTCTACCCCTGAGCTACGCCCGCAGAACTGGCGCGAGTGACGGGACTTGAACCCGCGGCCTCCGGCGTGACAGGCCGGCGCTCTAACCAACTGAGCTACACCCGCGCAAGGGAGCGCCTGTATACGGCGGCGCCGCCGGCAGGGCAAGGGGAGAATTCGGGAGGCGTGCACTTTTTTTGGAGCCCCCGCGGGGTGCTGGCGAGGGCCGCCCGGGACCGGCCCGTGGCGGCCCCCGTCCGCCCCCCGCCCCGGTTCGACAGCGACGACAACCCCGGGGCGGGAGAACCCTGTTCCGGGAGGCGCGGAACCCCTCCAGCATCGGGCAGGCCGCGCGGCGCGCGCACCTGTCAGCCCTGACAGGTCCGTCCGCTCCGGCAAGGCCCTACAACGTGGGGGTGCCGGGCCGCCGGCCTGCGCCCGGCCCGCTCCACATGGAAAGGGCTTTTGCCATGGCGCGCGTTCTGCTGGCCTGGGAATTCGGTGCCGGCCTGGGGCACCTGAACCGCCTCCTGCCGGTGGCGGTGCGTCTCGTGGCGCTGGGCCACGAGGCGGTGTTCGCCGTTCCCGATCCCGAGGCGGCGCGGCCCGCCGTGGTGCGCGTGCTTCCCGACGCCGCCGCGGCGCTTCTGGCCGGCCCGCACTGGAAGCCGGTCCCCGCACCCGGCCTGCGCGACGTGCCGACCGACAGCTTCGCCGACGTGCTGCGCCTGTTCGACGCCCACCGGCCGGAGGTGCTGCGCGCCGCCGTGGCGCGCTGGGACGGCGTGCTGGCCCAGGCGCGGCCCGACCTGATCGTTGCCGACTTCGCGCCGACGCTGGCACTGGCGGCGCCGGCCGGCGTGCCGCGCGTGGTGCTGGGCAACGGCTACACCGTGCCGCCGCCCGGCCGGCCGCTGCCGCCCATGCGGCCGTGGGTCCAGGCGCTGCCGGAGCACAGCCGGGCGCACGAGGCGGACCTGCTGGACGCCGCCGGACGGCTGCACCGCGAACGGCAGGGGCGGCCGCTGCGGCACCTCGCCGATCTGTTCTCCGGCGACCGCACCTTCGTCTGCACCATCGCCGCCTTCGACCCCTACGGCCCGCACCGGCGCGGCCCGGTCTGCATGCCGTTCAACGTGCCGCGCGTCACACCCGGGCCGCCGGTGGCGGAGCGGACGGGCGGCGCCGCGCTCTACCTGCCGGCAAACCACCCGCAGGTCCGCGCGGCGTTCACGGCGCTGGAGGCGGCCGGCATCCCCTGCGACGCCCACATCGGCGGCGCCGACCCGCACGCGGCGGCGCGCGCCGCCCCGCCCGGCGTGGCGGTGCACGGCCGGCCGCTGCCGTTGGAGACGGTGCTGCCGGCGGCGACGGCGCTGATCCACCACGGCGGCCTCGCCACCGCCTACGCCGGGCTGCAGGCCGGCGTGCCGCAGCTGGTCATGCCGGTGAACCTGGAGCAGAGCATCACGGCACGGGGGCTGCAGCGGACGGGTGCGGCCGTGCTCCTCCCCGGACGCGGGGCGGTGGAGCCGGCCACCATCCGCGCCGCGCTGGAGCGGCTGACGGGCGACCCGGTGATCACCGCCGCCGCGCAAGCCGCCGCACGCGCCGCCGCGGCGCGGCCGCGGCAGGACACGCTGGAGCTGGTCGTCGCCGCCTGCCGGGACTTTCTGGAGGAGCCGCGCCGCCGCCGGGCGTAAGGAAAGGCCGGCCCTATCGGCCGGTCCTATCGGATGATGCCGTCGCGGGTGGCGCGCATCACCGCCTGGGCGCGGGTGGAGACGTCCAGCTTCCGCATGGCGTTTTCCACGTGGTAGTTCACCGTGCGCTCGGAAATGCCCATCAGCACGGCGATGTCGCCCGACGCCTTGCCGCGCGCGACCCAGGACAGCACCTCCGTCTCGCGCGCGGTCAGCAGCGTGGTGGCGGCGTTGCGGGCGCGGGCGGCGCCGCTGTTCAGCCGCGCCTTGATGACCTCGATCAGGATCTCGAAGTCGACCGGCTTGGTCACGTAGTCGTCCGCACCCAGCTGGCGCCCGCGCAGCACGCTCTCGCGGTCGGACAGGGCGGTGAGGAACACCAGCGGGATGTCCGCGTGGCGCGGATAGGCCGCCGTCAGCCGCTCCAGCACGTCGAAGCCCGACATGCCGGGCATCGACACGTCGCACAGCACGAGGTCGGGCTTGCACCGCTGGATGGCCGCCAGACCGGCCTCGCCGTCGCTGGCGGTGTCGACGGCGAAGCCGGCCTCCTCCAGCGCTTCCACCAGCAGGTCGAGCGTTTCGCGGTCGTCTTCGATGACGAGGAGGCGGGCGGTCGGGGTCATGTCCGGGCTTCCATGGTGGCGGGCGTGGTGTGCGGCAGGACGATGGTGAAGGTCGACCCTTCCCCCTCGCGGCTGGCGACGTCAAGCCGGCCGCCGTGGCGGGCGACGATCGCCTGCACCACGTGCAGGCCCAGGCCGCTGCCGGCCCGCGTGCCGACGTTGCGCCCGCGGAAGTAGCGCTCGGACAGCCGGCCGCGGTCGGCCTCGGGGATGCCGATGCCGTGGTCCTCGACGGCGACGTGGACATGGCCGGCGTCGCGCCAGCCGCGCACGTGCACGCCGCTTCCGGGAGGGGAGTATTTCACCGCGTTGCTCAGAAGGTTCTCCATGGCCTGCCGCAGCAGATTTGCATCGACGACCGCCGTCCCCGGCAACTGTGAGAAGTCCCAGGACAGGCGGTGCTGGTCGGCCACCTCCGCCTGCTGCTCGCACACCGCCGTCAGCGTGCGGGCAAGGTCCACCTGTTGTGGATCGAACGGCAGCTCGCCGTCCGCCATGGGGGCGGCCTGGAGGATGCCGTTGATCAGCGTGGTCATGCGGGTGACGGCGTCGCGGATCCGCTCGGCGCGCCGCGCCAGGTCGTCCGGGGCCAGCTGGGCGCGCAGCGTCCGGAGGCGCTGCGCCTGCCCGTCGATGACGGTCAACGGGGTGCGGAACTCGTGGCTGACCATGGACACGAAGTTGCGCTGCAGGGCGGCCAGCTCCCGCTCCCGCGCCAGCTTCTCCTCCAAAAGCCGGGCTTGCGCCTGCAGCCGGCTGCGGCTTTCCGACAGCGCCTCCTGGCTGGCGCGGAAGATGTCTACGGCGCGCGCCATGGCGCCGACCTCGTCGCCGCGCCGGGCGTAGGGGGGGAAGGGCGCCGGCCGCCCCTCCGACAGCGCCAGCATGGCGCCGGCCAGCGTCAGCATGGGCTCCGTCATGTGGCGGGTGAAGAAGACCAGCGCCGCCGCGACCAGTCCGCACTGCACCGCCAGCGCCAGCAGGATCGTCGTGCGCGCGTGCAGGAAGGTGTCGATCACGGAATCGGCGGCGGCGGTGCCGTTGGCCTGGTTGAAGTCGGTCAGCCGGGTCAGCCGGTCGGACGCCCGGGCGAACATCTCGCGCGACGCGCCGCGGTAGAGGATCCCCGCGCGCTCCGCGTCGCCGGCCTGGAAGGCGGCGACCATGGCGCCGCGTGCGTCCAGGTAGGCCTGCCAGTCCCGGCGGAAGGCGTCGTGGAGGGCCTGCTCCTCCCGATTGATCGGCAGTCGCTCGTAGGCCCGCAGGCTGTCGTCGACACGGGCCAGCGTCGCCGCCGCTTCCTGCTCCACCCAGTCCTTTTCGTCCCGTGTGGCGGCCAGCAGGCGGTTGCCGTCCATGGTGCGCAGGTCGGACATGTGGTTGTTGATGTCGCCCAGCACCCGCGTGCTGGGCAGCCAGTTGGTCTTCACCGCGTCGGCCGCCGCGTTGACCGAGTGCAGCTCGGAGATGCTGAACAGGCTCACCGCCAGCGTGAAGGTGAACACCAGCAGGAAGGCGGCGCGAATCTTCACCGACAGCGGCGTCCGGCTGATCCAGCGCATGGGACGGCTCCCCTTTCCTGAAACGACTGCGGCGCCGGCCATCGAACCGGTTGGCCACGCCTCCGGCTACCTGTGAGCCCTCACAGGCGCGCCCGGCCGGGGCGCTTGGCTAGCATAGGAGCCGATGACCCGAAAGATGCGCTGAAACAGGAACGTCCATGCTCCTGCCCGGAGATCCCTGCCCATACTTCTGCGGGCGCACGCCCGCCAAGCCGGAGTTCCATTTCGACACCATGGGCGGGCGCACCCTCGTGCTCGCCTTCTTCGTGTCGGCCGGCTTCGACCTGGGCCGCCGCTTCCTGGCCGCCGTCGACGCCATGGCCCACCGCTTCGACGACCGGACCGCCTCCTTCTTCGGCGTCACCGTCGACCCGGCCGACGAGCGCGAGGGGCGCCTGCGCGACCGCCCGCCCGGCCGGCGCTTCTTCTACGATTTCGACCGGCGGATCAGCGCGCGGTATGGGGTCTGCAAGCCGCAGGGCGAGGGCGCCGTCGACGCGTACACGCCGCTGGTCTACGTGATCGACCCGCGGCTGCGCGTCGTCGGCGTGCTGCCGATGGGCGATCCGGAGGGGTGCGCGGCGCAGCTCGCCTCCCTGCTCGACCGCCTGCCGCCGCCCGAGGAGCCGGTCCCGGCCCGGCCGCAGGCGCCGGTTCTGGTCGTCCCGCGCGTCTTCGAACCCGACCTCTGCGCCCGCCTGATCGCGCTGTACGACGAGCGCGGCGGCGAGCGCTCCGGCCATATGACCGAGCGCGACGGGCGCACCGTCGGCGTGCTGAACGCCGGCATGAAGGTTCGCCGCGACCGCTACGTCGAGGACGAGGCGCTGAAGGACGTGCTGCGCCAGCGCCTGCGCCGCCGCCTGCTGCCGGAGATCGCCAAGGCCTGCCAGTTCCGCGCCACGCACGTCGAACGCTATCTGGTGGCCTGCTACGACGGCACCGAAGGCGGGCACTTCCGCGCCCACCGCGACAACACCACCAAGGGCACCGCGCACCGGCAGTTCGCCATCTCCGTGGCGCTCAACAACGGGTACGAGGGCGGCGAGGTGTTCTTTCCGGAATACGGCAACGCCCTGTTCCGCGCGCCGCCCGGCGGGGCGGTGGTGTTCTCCTGCTCCATCCTGCACGCCGTGCGCCCGGTGACGGCCGGGCGGCGGATGGTCTTCCTGCCCTTCGTCTACGACGGCGCGCACGCGGCCCTGCGCCGCGCCAACCAGGGCTTCCTCGGCGCGGCGGAGCCGCCCGCCGCCGCGCCGGAACCCGTCGCGGCGGAATCATGATGTTCGGGAGGCTGCGATGGCGCCGCTGTCGATGATTCGCGAGTTCCTGCGCATGGAGGCGGCGGGCGGCGTTCTGCTGGTCATCGCCGCCGTGCTGGCGCTGCTGCTGGCCAACTCGCCGGCCGGGGGCCTGTACGCGGCGCTGCTCGACACGCCGGTGGTTGCGCAGGTCGGTGCGCTGACGCTGGCCAAGCCCCTGCTGCTGTGGGTGAACGACGGGCTGATGGCGATCTTCTTCCTGCTGGTCGGGCTGGAGATCAAGCGCGAGGTGCTGGAGGGCGAGCTGTCCACGCCTGCGCGCGCGGCGCTGCCGGGCATCGCCGCCCTGGGCGGCATGGCGGTGCCGGCCGCCGTCTACCTCGCCCTGGCCGGCGGCGACCCATTGGCGGCGCGCGGCTGGGCCATCCCGGCCGCCACCGACATCGCCTTCGCCGTGGGTGTCCTGGCGCTGCTCGGCAACCGGGCGCCGGCGTCGCTCAAGGTTTTCCTGCTGGCGCTGGCCATCCTGGACGACCTGGGCGCCATCGTGATCATCGCCCTCTTCTACACGGCCGAGCTGTCGCCCGTCTCCCTGGCGCTGGCCGGGGTGGGGCTGGCGGGGCTCGTCGCGCTGAACCGGCTGGGGGTGGTGCGGCTGGCCGGCTACGTCCTGCTGGGCATCTTCCTGTGGGTGTGCGTGCTGAAGTCCGGCGTGCACGCCACACTGGCCGGCGTGGCGCTAGCCTTCGCCATCCCGCTGCGCACCGGCGGGCCGCGCGGCGCCTCGCCGCTGCGCACGGTGGAGCACGCGCTGCACCCGTGGGTCGTCTACGGCATCCTGCCGGTGTTCGCCTTCGCCAACGCCGGCGTGTCGCTGGCCGGCCTGTCGGTCGACGCGCTGTTCGCGCCGGTGCCGCTGGGCATCGCGCTGGGCCTGTTCCTCGGCAAGCAGGCGGGGGTGATGGGCGCCACCTGGGCGGCCATCCGGCTGGGCGTCGGCGCGCTGCCGGCGGGGGCCACGTGGATGCAGTTCTACGGCATGGCGCTGCTGACCGGCATCGGCTTCACCATGAGCCTGTTCATCGGCGGCCTCGCCTTCACCGGCGACGGCTACGGCGTCGCGGTGCGCATCGGGGTGCTCAGCGGGTCGCTGCTGTCCGCCGTGGCCGGCTATCTGGTATTGCGCTACGTCGCCGTCCGCCGCCGGCCGCCGGTGCCCGTGATGAAACCGGTGCCGTCGGACGCGCAGGGGTGAGCGCCATGCGCAGTGCCGTGGCCCCTGCCGTTCTGGCGCTGCTCCTGGCGGTGGCCGCCGTCCGGCCGGCGCAGGCCGGCGAGGGGCCGGACGGCTTCCTGGACGGCTTCAACGAATGGGCGCACGCCGCCAACCGGAGCTTCGCCGCGACGGTGATCCGGCCGGCGCTGGACGCCGCGCGGTCCCTGCCGGACCCGCTGCCCGCCGCCCTGGGCAACGCCTACGCCAACCTGACCGAGTCGGTGACGGCGCTCAGCCACGCCCTGGCCGGCGACCCGACGGCGGCCGGGCGCTCGACGCTGCGCTTCGCGGTGAACTCCACGGCCGGCGTGCTGGGCGTTTTCGACGTGGCGCAGTTTGCGGGCCTGCCCGCCGAGAAGAAACGCTTCAGCGAGGGCGTGTGCGCGCTGGGCGTGCCGGCCGGCCCTTACTTGGTGGTGCCCGGCTTCGGCCCATCCTCCGTCGGCGTCGTCTCGGCGGCCGTGGTGGTGATGGCCGGATCGACCTGGGCGCTGGCGCTGGTGTCCATGGAACTGGCGCTCGCCAGCGTGCTGGCCGACCTCGCCGGCTCCGCCGCCGCCCTGGAGAACGCCGCCGCCCTGGCCGAGGACGCAGGGGCCGAAGCCGCGGGCGGCTTCCAGGCCGGCGCGGCGGCCTACCGCGGCTGGCTCACCGGGATCGGCTGCTGATCTCGCACTGTCGCGGGGCGCGGCGGCAAGGCCGTGCTTCGAAAAGACATTCCTGCTCGCCGCCGAAAGCCCGCAGATTTTTTGGAACTTTTCCTCGCTCCAGGGCACCAACGGATCGCAGGCGCCACGCCCGCCTCGACTGGAGGATCACGAACATGCCCGCTCCGAAGATGCTTGCTGCAATTGCCGCCACTTTGACAGCGGCCCTCCTGTCGTCACCGTCGGCCGCCCAGGCAGCGTCGTTCCAGCTGTGCTTCACGAACAAGGCGTGGGTTGTGTGGGATTACACGCTGGTAATATCGCATGACGCTTATTCCCATACGGATCAACAAACAGGGCAAGAGCACTTCATTACTAAGGAAGAACACAAAAGGTGGCAGCTTACCCTGGGGGAAAACGCCTGCTATACCATTCACGATTTCCAGCGAAATGCGAGATTCGTCGTTGACTCGAATTTCGGCGGGGTGCTCAACATTGGCGTCAGGAACACCAGCACGACGGTTCGCCTGGATGGGACCGTGTTCAACGCCAGAATGACGGTTCTCGACGGCGTCAGGCTGGATTGACGGGTGAACTCGGCCGGGAAACGGGGAACCGTCCGGTCCGAGGACGAGAGCGAGGATGCCGGGGTGGGAGCGTGTCCGGAGGACGACTTGTCCGTGCAGCCGCCGCAGGGACGGACGCAGTGACGAGCGCCGTTCGCCGGCCTCGACGGCGTGTACCGGCGGATGACGTCGCATAAATCGGCGTGGTGTTGCCCTGGTGTTGCCCAGGCCCCCTCCGCCCATAAAAAAACCGCCGCCAACCCGTTGGATTGGCGGCGAGTTGAACAGGGAGGCTTCACGTCTGGGAGACGTCGGGTCCGAAAACCCGCTCCCGGGGGGGAGCCCCGGGCGAAACGCCGGGTGCTGCGACGCAGCAACCAACGCCCCAAGAATTGAGCATTTGCCCCCTTCCATGCCATTCACATATCGATAATCCTACCATGCGCATCGCGCATGGCTTTGAAGCCATTGAATTTACAACCAAAATCGCGGCGCGCCGGGGTCACCACCAAAGAAGCGGCCCGTGCCTGCAAAGCTGGCACGGGCCGTGATGTGACGCAAAAAAAGGCGGGGACGCGTCAGAAGTGGCTCTCGGCCACCTTGCGCACGAGGAAGTCGCGGAACACCGCGATGCGCTTGGAATGGCGCAGTTCCTCGGCGTAGACGAAATAGGCGTCGACCTTCGGGCTGCTGATCTCCGGGATGACGCGCACGAAATCCTTGGTGCCGTCCACCAGGAAATCGGGCAGGGCGGCGATGCCCAGGCCGCTCTCCACCGCGCGGTAGATGGCGTACATGCTGTTGACCTGCAGAATCGGCCGGCGCGCCCCCGGCGGCGGGTCGCCGACCTCAAGGATCCAGTTGACGTTGGCGAAGGGGGCGCGCGCATCGGGCGGGTAGGCGATGATGTCGTGCTCCGCCAACTCCTCCGGCGTCTTCGGCGCGCCGCGCCGCTTGACGTAGCTCTGGTGCGCGTACAGGTGGAAGCGGATCGCCATCAGGTGGCGCTGGATCAGGTCCGGCTGGCGCGGCGTGTTCATGCGGATGGCGATGTCCGCCTCGCGCATGGCCAGGTCCAGCTCGTTGTCGTCGATCAGCAGCGTCAGCTGGATGTCCGGGTAGATCGACAGGAATTCCTGGATGCGCGGCGTCAGCCAGGTGGACCCGAAGGCCACCGTGGTCGTCACCTTGAGCGGCCCTTTCGGGTACTCCTTGCTCTCGGTGAGCATCGCCTCGGTCATCGACAGCTTGGCGAAGACCTCGCGCGCCGTCCGGTGCAGCAGCTCGCCCTGTTCCGTCAGGATCAGGCCGCGCGCGTGGCGGTGGAACAGCGGCACGCCCAGGCTCTCTTCCAGCGCGCTGATCTGCCGGCTCACCGCCGACTGGCTGAGGTTGAGGGTCTCACCGGCATGCGTGAAGCTGCCCGCTTCGGCCACGGCATGGAACACCCGCAGCTTGTCCCAGTCCATCGTCCCGTCCTGTTCGTGCGGAGCGGAGAATTGGTCCTCCGCTCTTCTTATGATTGTACCGGCATGATCCTGCCGCAGATCAGTTATAACGGGAACGCCGCATCAACGCACGCGCTACCGTCACAGAACGGCACAAAAACCGGGCAAGCTTTTCCGGAATCCGCCTTTGGTATAGGTCAGCCGCCCGCTTTTCCGGCCGCGGCGGCGCGCAACGCGGTGATCGTCGTGCGTGTGGTGATCTGTTCGGGATCGACTCGCAGCTCGATGACGGCGGGCTTGCGGCTCCACATCGCCTCCCAGAACGTCGGCACGAAGTCCTTGGTGCGCTCGACCACCGCGCCGAAGGCGCCATAGCTCTGCGCCAGGGCGGCGAAGTCCGGGTTGGTCAGGTCGGTGGCGCTGAGGCGGCCGGGGAAGCGCTTTTCCTGGTGCATGCGGATGGTGCCGAACATGCCGTTGTTGATGACCAGGATGATGGGGGCGGCCCCCGCGTGCACGGCCGTCGCCAGCTCCTGCCCGGTCATCATGAAGCCGCCGTCGCCCACCAGCCCCACCACCACGCGCTTCGGGTTGGCCAGCTTGGCCGCGATCGCCGCAGGCACGCCATAGCCCATGGCGCCGTTGGTCGGCCCCAGCTGGCGGCCGGGGCGGCGGTACAGCAGGTGCCGCTGCCCCCAGCCGGAGAAGTTGCCGGCGTCGGTGGTGACGACGGCGTCCACCGGCAGGCGGTCGCGCAGCCAGCCGAAGATCCAGCCCAGGTCCACGTCGCCCGCGCACCCTTCCGGCTCCAGCCACGCCAGCCAGTCCATGCGCGCGGCGTCGGCCCAGGCGCGCCAGCGCGGCTCCTCCCCCTCCGCCACCAGCGGCGGCAGGGACGCCAGCGCGGCGGCCATGGCGGCGCTGCCAGCCTGGATCGCCAGCGTCGGGCGGTACACGCGGCCCGGCTCCTCGGCCAGGGCGTGCACGTGGATCAGCACCTTGTCCGTCTCCGGCACGCTCAGCAGCTCATAGCCCTGCGTGGTGATCTCGCCCAGGCGGGCACCCACCACCAGCAGCAGGTCGGCCTCGCGCACGCGGGCCAGCAGCTTGGGGTTGGAGCCGGTGGTCAGGTCGCCGACGAAGCACGGGCTTTCGTTGTCGAACACGTCCTGCCGCCGGAAGGAGCAGCAGACGGGCAGCGCGTTCGCCTCGGCGAACGCCTTGATGTCGGCGCAGGCCGCGTCGTCCCAGCCCGGCCCGCCGACCAGCACCAGCGGCCGCTCCGCCGCCGCCAGCAGGCCGCGCAGGCGCTCCACGTCGGCGGCACCGGGGTGCGCCACGGTGGGGGCGTAGGGGGCGGTGTCGCGCACGCCGACCGTATCGCCCAGCATGTCCTCCGGCAGCGCCAGCACCACCGGCCCCGGCCGGCCGGAGGTGGCGACGTGGAAGGCCCTGGCGATGTATTCCGGGATGCGCTCGGCCTGGTCGATCTGCGCCACCCACTTGGCGACCGAACCGAACATGCGGCGGTAGTCGATCTCCTGGAACGCCTCGCGGTCGAACTGGTCGCGCGCCACCTGCCCGATGAACAGGATCATCGGCGTGGAATCCTGAAACGCCGTGTGCACGCCGATGGAGGCGTTGCACGCACCGGGGCCGCGCGTGACGAAGCCGATGCCCGGCCGCCCGGTCAGCTTTCCGTAGGCCTCCGCCATGAAGGCCAGCCCGCCCTCCTGCCGGCAGGTGACCAGCCGGATCTCCGGCGTGTCGACGAAGGCGTCGAGGACGTCCAGGTAGCTTTCGCCGGCCACGCAGAAGGCCAGTTCGGCGCCGTGGATGCGCAGCGCGTCGACGAGGACGCGGGCGCCGGTGCGGGGGAGGATTTCGGACATGTCTCGGGCCGGGACGGTTCGTTGCGCGATCTATTGCAGAGTTAAGGGCCGGTTGCGGGGGGCTGTCAACGCATCCGGCCGACATCCTCCCGGGCGCTTGCCTTTTCGGGGTGCCGCCGGTATCGGGGAAGGGTCGTTTTCGCGAGGAGGACACGCCGATGCCCACTCAGACGCCGACTCAGCAGACCGTGACGCGCGACCAAGTGATCGAGATCTGCGGACGGCTGGACGACATGCGCATCGCCAGCATCATCGCCACCGGCGCCACCCCGGCCGAGGTGATGGAGGCGTACACCTGGCTCGGCTCCGACGACTATCTGGCCGCCGCCACCCACCGCCAGCCCTCCGGCCGCGTCGCCCGTCTGGTCGAGGTGCTGAAGGCCGACGAGCCGGACTGGGACGACCGGTAGGGGGCTTCCCACACTCGCGCTGGACCGGCGCCGCGGCACTCCCCATAGTTGGACAGGGTCTAACGTTTCGGGGGAGGGTCCGGTCGTGCGGCGAAACCGATGGGGTGCGCTGGTCCTGGCCGCCGGGTTGCTGGCGTCGGCGCCGGCGTTCGGCGCCAAGGACGAGCTGGTGATCGGCATCAGCCAGTTCCCGGCCAACTGGCACCCCTCCATCGAGGCGATGGCGGCCAAGTCCTACATCACCGACATGGCGCGCCGGCCGTTCACCACCTACGACGCCGACTGGAAACTGGTGTGCCTGCTGTGCACCGACCTGCCGGCGGAGGACAAGGGCACGGCGGTGCTGGAGACGCGCCCCGACGGCGCCAAGGGCTTCGCCGTCACCTACACCATCCACCCCAAGGCCGCCTGGGGCGACGGCACGCCCGTAACGACGAAGGACGTGCTGTTCACCTGGGAGGTCGGCAAGCACCCGCAGAGCGGCTTTTCCAACTTTGACCTCTATTCGCGCGACATCGTCGGCATCACCGCGAAGGACGACAAGACCTTCACCGTGCACCGCCACAAGCCGCTGTGCACCTACGCCGAGATCAACGACTTCAACATCCTCCCCGCCCACCTGGAACGCCCGGTGTTCGAGACGGACCCGGCCGCATACCGCCTGCGCTCGAAGTACGAAACGGACACCACCAACCCCGGCCTGTGGTTCGGCCCCTACCGCATCGCGGCCGTCGAGCCCGGCGCGCACGTGGTGCTGGAGGCGAACCCGACGTGGTGGGGGCCGAAGCCGCCCTTCAAGCGCGTCGTCGTCAAGGCGGTGGAGAACACCGCGGCGCTGGAGGCCAACCTGCTGGCCGGCCAGCTGGACATGATCCCCGGCGAGACCGGGCTGCCGCTCGATCAGGTGCTGGCGTTCGAGAAGCGCCAGGGGAGCCGCTACAATGTCGTCTACAAGCCCGGCCTGTTCTACGAGCACATCGACGTGAACCTGGACAACCCCGTGCTCCGGGACGTGCGGGTGCGCAAGGCGCTGCTGCTGGCCATCGACCGCGAGGCGATCTCCAAGCAACTCTTCGCCGGGCGCCAGCCGGTGGCGCACAACCAGGTGAACCCGCTGGACCGCGTGCACAGCGACGACATCGCCAAGTACCCTTACGATCCCGCCGCGGCGGCGAAGCTGCTGGACGAGGCCGGCTGGACGCGCACCGGCAACGGCCCGCGCCGCAACGCCAAGGGCGAGACGCTGACGCTGGAGATCATGAGCACCGCCGGCAACCGCACGCGCGAGCTGACGCAGCAGGTGCTGCAGGCGCAGTGGAAGCAGGCCGGCATCGAGGTGCGCATCGCCAACGAGCCGCCGCGCGTGTTCTTCGGCCAGACGATGCGCGAGCGCCGGTACAAGGCGATGGCGCTGTTCGCCTGGCTCTCGGCGCCGGAGAACATCCCGCGCACCACGCTGCACTCCACCATGATCCCCACGGCCGCCAACGGCTGGGCCGGCCAGAACTTCACCGCCTTCAAGGACGCCGAGGCGGACAAGATCATGGACGACCTGGAAACGGTGTGCGAGCCGAAGGCGTCCCAGGCCCTGTGGACGCGCCTGCAGCAGATCTACGCCGAGCAGCTGCCGGCCCTGCCGCTGTTCTTCCGCGCCGACCCGCACGTCCTGCCGAAATGGGTGGAGGGCATCGTCCCCACCGGCCACCAGTACGCCACCACGCTGTGGATCGAAAATTGGAAGGTGAAGGAGTGAGGGGAGGGAAACATCTCCCTCCCTCGCCCCCGGCGGGGGAGGGAAGGGGCCCACGAAGTGGGAAGGGTGGGGGCAACGGCTTCTCGGGCAGGCCGCTGCCCCCACCCTTCCCATGCTGCGCATGGGCCCCTTCCCTCCCCCTGCGGGGCAGGGGGAGGGAGATCTAATGTTTCGCTTCCTCCTCTCCCGCCTCCTCCAGGCCGCCGTCGTGCTGTTGGTGATGAGCGTGCTGGTCACCGTGCTGCTGGGCCTGATGCCGGGCGATCCCGTCGACCTGATGGCGGCCGGCAACCCGCACATGACGCCGGCCGACGTGGCGCGGCTGAAGGCGCTGCACGGGCTCGACCGGCCGCTGCACGAACGCTATCTGAACTGGCTCTCCGCGGCGTTGCGCGGCGACTTCGGCTACTCGCGGCTCTATTCCCAGCCGGTGCTGGCGGTGCTGGCGCCGCGGCTGGTCAACACGCTGCTGCTGCTGGGGGCGGCCTTCGTGCTGGCGATCGCGGTGGCGCTGCCGCTGGGCGTCTACGCGGCGCGGCGGCCCTATTCGACCGTGGACAGTGCGGTCAACCTGTTCTGCTTCGCCGGCATCTCCATCCCCGCCTTCTGGCTGGCGCTGCTGCTGATCCTGCTGTTCGCGGTGACGCTCGGCTGGCTGCCGGCGTCCGGCGCCGGCCCGGTGGGGGAGGCGGCGTGGTGGCAGCGGCTGCCCTACTTCGTGCTGCCCGTGCTGACGCTGACGCTGGCCAGCATCGGCGGCTACACCCGTTACGTGCGCGCCTCCATGCTGGTGGAACTGCGGCAGGACTACGTGCGCACCGCCCGCGCCAAGGGTCTGTCGGAGCGGCAGGTGGTCTGGCGGCACGCGCTGCGCAACGCCTTCATCCCCATCGTCACCATCGTGGCGCTGGAGTTCGGCACCCTGTTCTCCGGCGCGCTGGTGACCGAGACGATGTTCGCGTGGCCCGGCATGGGCAAGCTGATCTACGATTCCATCATGGGCAACGACGCCAACGTGGCGCTGGTGGCGCTGCTGCTGGCCACCGCCACGACGCTGGCCGGCAATTTGATGGCCGACGTCGCCTACGCCGCCCTCGACCCCCGCATTACCTTCCGGGAGCTGCGGACGTGACGGGCCGCCGCTTCCTGCGCCGCTTCGCCCGCCACCGACTGGCGCTGGCAAGCGCCGTCCTGCTGGCGTCCCTGACGCTGGCGGCCGTGGCGGCGCCGCTGGTGGAGGCGGCGCTGGGGGTGGACCAGACGGCGGTCAGCCTGCTCGACCGCTTCGCCCCGCCGTCGGCCGAACACCCGCTGGGCACCGACGAGCTGGGGCGCGACCTGCTGGTGCGGCTGCTGTACGGCGGGCGGGTGTCGCTGTTCGTCGGCGTTGCGGCGGCGCTGGCGGCGGGGCTGATCGGCACCGGAATCGGGCTGCTGGCCGGCTATTTCGGCGGCCGGCTCGACGCGCTGCTGATGCGCGTCACCGACGGCATGATCGCGCTGCCGCTGCTGCCCCTGCTGATCGTGCTGGCGGCGGTGGACCTGACGCGGCTGGGCGTGCCGCCCTCCTGGGCGGGGGCGGAGGACGCCAGCCTGCTGCGCATCGTCGTGCTGGTGGCGCTGTTCGGCTGGACCACCGTGGCGCGTCTCGTGCGCGGCGCCACCCTGTCGGCGCGCCGGCGCGACTACGTGCTGGCGGCGGTGGCGCTGGGGGCGGGAAGCCGGCGCATCATGCTGGCCCACGTCCTGCCCAACGTCGCCGCCCCGGCCGTGGTGGCGACGACGCTGACGGTGGGCAACGTGATTCTGCTGGAATCGGTGCTCAGCTTCCTCGGCCTCGGCATCCAGCCGCCGCTGCCCAGCTGGGGCAACATGCTGACCGGCGCCCAGGACCTCGTCACCACGGCCCCCTGGCTGGCGGTGTGGCCGGGCTTGCTGATCTTCGTCACGGTGATCGCGGTGAACCTGCTGGGCGACGGCCTGCAGGACGCACTGGACCCGCGGACGCTGGGCCGGGCGTAGGGCGGGCAGGCGTAGGGCTGCCTTCCTTACAAGGCGATCCGGGTCTGGATGCCGTCGTATTCCGCGCGCAGATCGCCACTCTCCCCGCGCTCTATCAGGCCGGCTTCCGTCAGGGCCGCCCTCCCGCGTCACCTTTCCCTTACGTACTTCACGTCCCCGGCCCCGCGCGGCACCAGCCGCACGGCGTACGGGCTGGTGCGCACCAGGGCCACCGCCTGCGCCGGGCCGGGCACCTGCTCGCGGTAGCTCACCACCGTGGCCCCGTCGCGCTCCGCGGCCGACTGGATCAGCACGGCGTAGCCGGCGGTGTCCTTGGGGCCCATGAAGACCGCCACCGCCATGCGGTCGCCGGGCAGGGACGACGGCGCCGGCTGGCCGACGCGGGCCCACAGCTCCTGCCACTCCTGGGGCGTGCGGGCGGTGACGTAGGCGCGCTCGAACGCCTCGCTGTGGTCGCCGTTCCAGTAGGCGCCGGGGGTGGCGTCGGCGGGGACGCTGCCGCGCTCGGCCGTCCGCTCGCTCCCCGCGGTCTGGCAGCCGGCCGAACCGAGGATGCCCAGCGCGGCGGCGAGCAGGAGGGCGGGGGCGGGTCGGCACGGCAGGCGCATGATCAGGGGCTCCGCGGCAGCAGGGTTTCGGCCAGCGTGGCCCAATAGCTGGCCCCGGTGGTCAGGATGTCGTCGTTGAAGTCGTAGTGCGGGTTGTGCAGCCGGCACCCCGGTGCCCCGCCGCCGTGGCCCAGCCAGACGTAGCAGCCCGGCTTCTCCTCCAGCATGTAGCCGAAGTCCTCCGCCCCCATGGACGGGTCGGGGTTCCACACCACGTTGGCCGATCCCACCACCTTGGCCGCCACCTGCGCCGCCAGTTCCGCCTCGGCCTGGGCGTTCACGGTGGGCGGGTAGCCGGGGCGGTGCTCCAGCGCCGCGGTGGCGCCGAAGGCGGCGGCGACATTCTCGGCGACGCGGGCGATGCGCTCGGGCATCCGGGCGCGCGTTTCGGGGCGCACGGTGCGGATGGTGCCGTGCAGCTTCGCCTCGTTCGGGATGACGTTGTAGGTGGTGCCGGCCTCCACCCAGGTGACGGAGACGACGGCGCTGTCGAACGGGTCGGTGTTGCGGCTGACGATGCTCTGCATCGCCGTGATGACGTGGGCGGCCACCAGCACCGGGTCGATGCCGTTGTGCGGCATGGCGGCGTGCGCGCCGTGGCCGTGCACGGTGATGGTGAACTGGTCGGCCGCCGCCATCACCGGCCCCGGATGCACGGCGATGCGGCCGGCCGGCAGGTCGGGCCAGTTGTGCATGCCGAACACGCGGTCGCAGGGGAACCGGGTGAACAGCCCGTCCTCGATCATCTTCTTCCCCCCGCCCTTGCCCTCCTCGGCGGGCTGGAAGATGAAGTGCACGGTGCCGTCGAAGTTGCGCGTCTCGGCCAGATAGCGCGCCGCACCCAGCAGCATGGTGGTGTGGCCGTCGTGGCCGCAGGCGTGCATGGTTCCGGGGTTCTTGGACGCATGGTCGAAGGCGTTGGCCTCCGGCATCGGCAGCGCGTCCATGTCGGCGCGCAACCCGATGGCCTTGGTCCCGCTCCCCTGGCCCTGCAGCACGCCCACCACGCCGGTGCCGGCAAGGCCGCGGTGCACGGCGATGCCCCATTCGGCCAGCTTCGCGGCCACGAGGTCGGCGGTCCGGTGCTCCTGGTAGGCCAGTTCGGGATGCGCGTGGATGTCGCGGCGCCACGCGGTCATGTCGGCGTGGAACTCGGCGATGCGGTTGATGACGGGCATGATGTCCCTGCTACGGATGGGCTTACTCGGGCACGGCCATGCCGCGCTGCACGGCGGGGCGGGCGATGATGGCGTCGTGCCATCGCTTCAGGTTCGCATAGCGGTCCAGCAACCCGCCGCCGGCCACCGCCGCGGCGGCGATGAAGGGGAAGCAGGCGATGTCGGCCACCGAATAGTCGCCGGCCAGATACTCCTCCTGCGACAGCCGGTCGTCCAGCGCGCCGTAGCAGCGCAGCAGTTCGCCTTTGAACAGGTCGATGGCGTAGGGGATCTTCTCCGGTGCCCGCACCGAGAAGCGGAACATGTCCAGCGCCGTCGGCCCCAGGTCGCTGATGCCCAGCATCAGCCAGCTCAGCGCCTCGGCCCGCATGTCACCGCCGGGCAGCAGGCGGCCGGTGCGTTCCGCGTAGTGCAGCAGGATGGCGCCCGAGCCGAACAGGCGCCGCGCCGCACCGCCCGGCATCTCCTCGACCGCCGCCGGCAGCTTGCCGATCGGGCTGATCGCCAGGTACTCCGGCGCCTTGTTCTCCCCGCCCATCAGGTCGAGCTTGTGGACCCGGTACTGCAGGCCAAGCTCCTCCAGCAGGATGGAGGCCTTGTGCCCATTGGGCGTGGCGAACGTGTACAGCGTGATCATCGGTGGTGTACCCTCCCGGTACGAACGCACGTGTTTCGTACACTGTGGCCGATTTGGGCGCGCAACACCAGAGCGTGCGGGCCAGAGCGGGCGGGCCGAGCGTGCGGGCCGAGCGTACAGGGGGAGCAGGGGCCGGGTCATGGATGCCAAGGAACGGCGCGTCGTCGTCAGCATGGCCACGGTGACGGCGGCCATCCTCCTGTCCGGCGCGGCGAGCCTCGGCTCCAACGTTCTGGTCGTGCGGCTCGACGCGGTGGGCAGCCTGATCGAGCTGGTGGCGCTGGCCATCACCTACGTGGCCCTGCGCCGCGCCAAGGCGGCGCCGAGCGACGACTTCAACTACGGCCTGGGCAAGCTGGAGAACCTGTGCGGCCTGCTGTTCGCGCAGGTGCAGATCGTCTATCTGGCGGTCTTCGTGTGGCTGGCCATCGGCCGCCTGGGCGAGCCGGCGCCGCCGCAGGGTGCCGGCTGGGGCGTGCTGCTGTACGTCTACGGCGCCGTAGTGACCGGGCTGATGATGCGCTGGTCGGCGGTGCTGAACCGCGAATCGCCGTCGCCGGTGGCGCAGTCGCTGTGGCGCGGCTACCAGATCAAGTTCTGGGCGAACGTCACCACCGGCACGGTGCTGGCGCTGGCCGCCCTGTTCCCCGACCAGCCGCTGACCCAGTACCTGGACCCGCTGAACGTGCTGGCGCTGTGCACGCTGCGGCTGCGCAACATCCACCGCATGCTGAAGGAATCCGGCCGCGACCTGCTGGACGCCGCGGTGGACGAGCACGTGCGCCTGATCATCCTGCGCGAGCTGGCGCGCCGCTTCGACGCCTACGACGACCTGCTGGGCTACGAGACGCGGCGCTCGCCCGGCGCCACCTTCGTCACCATCCACCTTGGCTTCACTGCCGACCGCCCGCTGGCCGACGTGTTCGACGCCGTGGAGACGCTGACCAGGTCCATCGAGGAGCACGTGCCCGGTGCGCGGGTCTCCATCGTGCCGCACAAGGCCAACCTGCCGGCGATGGCGGAGATGGAGCCGCGCCGCGAAACGGCCTGATCTGCATATCACTGTATGCTGCGAGATAGAATCTGTCCGTTTGGTCGATTTACAAGAAATATTATCGGCGTCATGCTCGCCTCCTGAATGGTTCAGGGAAGGGAGGCGGCAATGTCTGGTTCCATACATGGGGATGCCGGGGGCGGGCGCAGCCTGACGACCGAGGAGGTTCTGCACGACGAACGGCGGGAGATCTGGGGCGATGACGCGGTGCGGCCACAGGCGGCCCTGTGCCTGTCCGGTGGTGGCATCCGCAGCGCGTCCTTCGCCCTGGGCGTCATCCAGGCGCTGGCCTGCAAGGGGCTGCTGACCCGGTTCCACTATCTCTCCACCGTGTCCGGCGGCGGCTACATCGGCGGCTGGCTGACGCGCTGGATCCACGACGAGATGCCCGCCCACGGCAACGACCTGATGGCGGCGGCCAGCAAGATCGAGAAGGATCTTGCCGAAAGCGCCAAGGGCGAGGCCGGCAGCGCCCGCCCGCTGCGCCGGCTGCGCGAGTACACCAATTTCCTCACCCCCCAGACCGGCATCGCGTCGACCGACACCTGGACGGGGTTCGTGCTGGTGGCCCGCAACCTTCTGCTCAACTGGCTGATCTTCGTTCCGGCGCTGCTGCTGGTGGCGCTCGCCCCGAACCTCGTGGTCCGGGGCATGGACGCCTACGGGTACCGGACGGCGCAAGGGAACTTCGCGGCGGACGCAGCCATGCCGCCCGGTGTCGGCATTCTGCTGCTGGGGCTGGCGGCGCTCTTCGCCGCCGTATTCCTTGCCGGCCGCTACCTCCCCAGCCATGCGATCGGCGCGCCGGAAAAGACGGGCGTGGAGGCGCGCAACGCCGGGCTGACCGAGGCCAAGAGCCGCATGCACGCCTGGATCGCCGGCGCCGGGGCGCTATGGGCGCTGCTGCTGGTCGTGTACCTGTCGCCGGCCGCGGGCTTCGGCTGGGTGCTCCAGGACAAGGCTCTGCCGGCCGCGATGGCGCTGAAGGCGGCCCTGGCGACGGTCGTGGTCAGCAACCTCGCCTATTTCGCGGCGGCCCTGGTGGCGGGGCGGGAAGACCGCCGGTTCTTCCTCCGGCAGCTTCCGTTCTGGTTCGTCGCCTCGCTGGTGCCCGCGGCGCTGATCTATGGCGGCTGCCTGCTGCTGTGGCTCCTGCCGGCGAAATGGCAGCTGGACGTCCTGGCCACGGCCGGGCCGCTGTGGATCATGATCGCGCACCTGCTGCAGTCCGCCGCCTACACCGGACTGCGCGGCGCCCGATGGGGCGACGACGACGACCGGGAATGGCTGGCCCGGCTCAGCGCGGTGAGCCTGGCCCCGATCGCCGGCTGGGCGCTGCTGGCGGCCGCCTGCCTGCTGCTGCCGCGACTGCTGTGGGACGAGGCGGGGCTCTTCGGCTGGATCAGCGCCGGTGTGGCCGGCGTGTCGGCCCCGCTGGCGGCCTGGGCCGGCAACAGCGCCAAATCGGCGGTCGAGGCGTTGGCGAAGCGGGCCGGGGACGCGTCCGGCGGCTGGCTCAACCTCGCGTTGGTGGTCGTGACGCCGATCGCCATCGCCGGCCTGTTCGCGGGCATGAGCCGCATCGACGTGACCATCGCCCAGCAGTTCCTGCCGGCGGGCGTGCCGGCGGAGCATTGGACGTTCCACCTGTGGAAGCCGCTCCTGGTGCTGGCGCTGGTGCTGGCGGCCGTGGTGGCCTTCATGTCCTGGCGCATCAACGTCAACCGCTTCTCGCTGCACGGCTTGTACCGCAACCGCTTGGCGCGCGCGTTCCTGGGTTCGGCCAACGAGGTGCGCCAGCCGCACCCCTTCACCGGCTTCGATCCGGAGGACAACCCCGACATGTACGAGCTGGGCGCCGGAAACGCCGCCACCGCGTCCGGCGGACGGCCACGCCGGGTGCTGTTCCCGGTGGTCAACGTGGCGCTCAACCTGACCCGCAGCGACCGGCTGGCCTGGCAGGAGCGCAAGGCCATGTCCTTCACCTTCACGCCGCTCGCCTCCGGCAGCGCGCAGCTGCATCCCGACGGCGCCACGCTCTCCGCCCGCGACCGGCAGGACCCGTGCAAGACGCCGGCGGGGGCCTACGTGCCTTCCTCGACGTACGGCGGCAGCGTGCACGGCAACCGCCCCGGCCAGAAGCACGGGAAGGCCGGCGTCAGCCTGGCGACCGCCATCACCATCTCCGGCGCCGCGGCCAGCCCGAACATGGGCTACCACTCCTCGCCCGCGACGGCGTTCCTGATGACGCTGTTCAACGTCCGCCTGGGCGCCTGGCTCGCCAACCCCGCCATCGGCAAGCCGTTCTTC
The DNA here is from genome assembly GCF_035627195.1 of Azospirillum sp. Taxonomy (GTDB): domain Bacteria; phylum Pseudomonadota; class Alphaproteobacteria; order Azospirillales; family Azospirillaceae; genus Azospirillum. The sequence goes on along the minus strand of NZ_DASPMG010000336.1, from coordinate 2,200 downwards.
GGCAGGAAGCCGGAGACGCTCTGGCAGCAGTCGGGGCCGCCGGTGGCGCTGTGGCCGCTGGTGTCCGAACTGCTGGGCCGGACGGACGAGCGCGGGCGCTTCGTCTACCTGTCCGACGGCGGGCATTTCGAGAACCTGGGCGTCTACGAGATGCTGCGCCGCCGCTGCTGCCGCATCATCGTCAGCGACGCCGGCTGCGATCCGGGCTGCACGTTCGAGGACCTCGGCAACCTCGTGCGCAAGGCCTACATCGACCACGACGCGACCATCGAGTTCAAGGAAATGCGCCTCGCCTCGCGCAAGGCGGCCGGGCCGGACACCCTGGCCTTCGCGTACGGCACCATCACCTATCCGGAGTCCGACGAGCCGACGGGCGAGATCCTGTACATCAAGCCCAGCTATTTCGGCGACATGCCGCTCGACGTGCGCGCCTACGCCGAGGCGCACGCGGACTTCCCGCACGAATCCACCGGCGACCAGTGGTTCAGCGAGTCGCAGTTCGAGAGCTACCGGCGCCTGGGCTATTTCCTGACGATGAAGGCGGCGGAGGCCCCGGAGCTGAAGAGCTTCTTCGACGGCCTGCGCGACGGCGCCGCCTGCCTGGGCAGCAGCGGCCGCAAGCCGCCGCTGGTCATCCAGGACGCCGCGACGGAGGTGAAGGCGGACGGTGCGTGAGCGTTCACAGCGTTGGGTTTTCGCTGCGCTCAACCCAACCTACGGGGCCAACCTACGGTCCCGTCGTAGGTTGGGTTGAGGCGCCAGCCGCAAAACCCAACGTCAGCCGCGCCCTCACACCGCGCGGCTGTGCTTGCCGGCCCCGGTGCTGAGGTAGGTGTCGAAGCGCGCGGCGGGCAGGCGCATCAGCGGGCGGGCGGACTCCGGCACGGTGACGCGGCGGCCCTCCACCACGGCCACGCCGTCGGCCACCAGATCGTCCATGCCGGCCAGCTCCTCGTCGAAATGGCCGGCCGGCATGCCGTGCTGCACGGCCAGGGCGCCGACGTCCACCGCCATGTCGCACATCAGCCGCTCAATCACGGCGCGGCGCAGGCGGTCCTCGTCGGACAGGCGCAGGCCCTTGACGGTGGCCAGCCGCCCGGCGTCGATCGCCTCGGCGTAGTGGTCGAAGGGCACGGCGTTCTGCATGTAGCCCTGCGGCATCTGTCCGATGGACGAGGCGCCGAAGCCCAGCAGGACCTCCGCGTCGTCGGTGGTGTAGCCCTGGAAGTTGCGGCGCAGCTTGCCCTGCGCCTGCATCACCGCCAGCTCGTCCGTGGGCTTGGCGAAGTGGTCGAGGCCGATGGGGGCGTAGCCGGCGCCCTCCAGCGTGCGGGCGATGGCGGCGAACTGCTGCCAGCGGCCGATGGAATCGGCCAGCTCCGCCTCGACGATCTTCTTCTGGTGCGTCTTCATCCACGGCACGTGGGCGTAGCCGAAGACCGACAGCCGGTCCGGGTCCATCGCCATGGCGATCTCGGCGGAGCGGGTGACGCTCTCCTCCGACTGGCGCGGCAGGCCGTACATGAGGTCGAGGTTGACGTGGCGGATGCCGTTGGCGCGCAGCCATTCCAGCGTGCGCTCGGTCATCTCGCGCGGCTGGATGCGGTTGACCGCGGCCTGGACCCCCGCGTCGAAGTCCTGCACGCCCAGCGAGGCGCGGTTGACGCCGGCGCGCCCCAGCGCCTGCGTCATATCCTCGGTCAGCGTGCGCGGGTCGATCTCCACGGCGATCTCGGCGCCCTCCACCACGTCGAAGTGGCGGCGCAGGTGGTCGATCAGCGCCTCGAAGTCGGCGGGCGAGGTCATGGTCGGCGTGCCGCCGCCGAAGTGCACGTGCCGCACCTTCAGCCGGCCGGGGATGCGCGCGGCGACCAGCTCGATCTCGCGGCGGATGTGCTGGAGGTAGCGGCCGATCGGCTCGTAGCGGGCGACGATCTTGGTGTGGCAGCCGCAGTACCAGCACATCTCCTTGCAGAACGGCACGTGCAGGTACAGCGACCCGGCGTGCGCGGCGGTGTCGAGCGCCTCCAGCCAGCCGCCGTACACCTCGTGCCCGACGTTGGGCGAGAAGTGCGGCGCCGTCGGGTAGCTGGTGTAGCGCGGCACCCGCGCGCCGTCGTACTTGGCGAGCAGCGCGGGATCCATGGAGGCGGGGGCGGGGGCGGGGGCGGTGTGTGCGGTCGTCATGCGGCGAATGTGG
>NZ_DASPMG010000335.1:0-2170 GCF_035627195.1 Azospirillum sp. | reverse complement strand
CCCCGAACGACCGCCGCACCCACTTCGTCCGCCTGACCTCGGCCGGCCGCGACGCCTACCGGGCCATGGCGCGGGCGCACCAGGACTGGCTGGGCGAACTGACGGGCGGCATGGGGCGGGAGGACGTGGTGTCGCTGCTCGGCTTGCTGGACCATCTGAAGCGGTCGGTGCGCGCCGCCGCCCCGGCGGCGAGGTGACGCGATGGCGCCCACCGCCCACGTCGACACCTTCGCCCGCGACCGCCTGCCGCCGCGCGAGCAATGGCCGGACCTGCCGTTCGACCGGCCGGAGCTGGCTTACCCCGAGCGCCTGAACGTCACCGCCGCCCTGCTGGACCCGTGGCTGGCCCAAGGATGGGCGCCGCGCCCCTGCCTGATCACCGCCGCCGGCGCCTGGACCTGGGGCGATCTGGCCGCCACCGTCGACCGCATCGCCGGCCTGCTGGTGGAAGAGCACGGGCTGGTCCCCGGCAACCGGGTGCTGCTGCGCGGGCCGAACACGCCGATGCTGGCCGCCTGCTGGCTGGCCGTGGCCAAGGCCGGCTGCATCGTCGTCGCCACCATGCCGCTGCTGCGCGCGGCCGAACTGACGCACATCCTGGAGAAGGCGGAGGTCGACCTCGCCCTGTGCGACGCCGGCTTCCTGGACGACCTGAACGGCGCGCGGGCGCTGGTGCACCAGGACTTCCCCGTGCTCGCCTTCAACGCCGGCGACGCCGCCGACGGGCTGGAGGCGCGCATCGCCGGGCGCCCGGTGGGCTTTGCGGCGGTGGACACGGCGGCCGACGACATCTGCCTGATCGCCTTCACCTCCGGCACCACCGGGCGGCCCAAGGCGACGGCGCACTTCCACCGCGACATGCTGGCGGTGGCCGACCTGTCGCCGCGCTCCCAGCTGGGCGCCACGCCGGACGACGTGTTCTGCGGCTCTCCCTCCATCGCCTTCGCCTACGGGCTGGGCGGGCTGATGCTGTTCCCTTTGCGCGCCGGGGCCTGCGCCGTGCTGATCGAGCGGCCGACGCCGGAACGCGTCCTGGACGCCATCGCCCGCCACAAGGGCACGATCTGCTTCACCGTGCCGACCGTCTACCGCAGCATGTCGGCGCTGATCGCGGCCGGCGGCGCGCCGGACACCGGATCGCTGCGCGCCTGCGTTTCGGCCGGCGAACCACTGACCCCCTCCACCTTCGACGACTGGAAGGCGCACACCGGCCTGCCGATCCTCGACACGCTGGGCACGACCGAGCTGCTGAACGCCGTGCTCGCCTCCCCGCCCGACGCCATCCGGCCCGGCGCCACCGGCAAGCCGGTTCCCGGCTACGAGGCCATGGTGCTGGACGAGTGGGGCGAGCCGCTGCCGCCGGGCCAGGTCGGCCGGCTGGCGGTGCGCGGCCCCACGGGCTGCCGCTACCTCGACGACCCGCGGCAGGAGGGCTACGTGGTGCGCGGCTGGAACGTCACCGGCGACGCCTGCCACATGGACGAGGACGGCTATTTCTGGCACCACGGCCGCGTCGACGACCTGATCGTCTCCGCCGGCTACAAGATCGCCGGGATGGAGGTGGAGGACGCGCTGCTCCAGCACCCGCTGGTGGAGGAGTGCGCCGTGGTCGCCGCCCCCGACCCCATCCGCGGCGCCGTGCCGAAGGCCTTCCTGGTCCTGCGCCCCGGCACCCGGCCGAGCCCGGAACTGGCGCGCGAGATCCAGGACCACGTGAAGGCGCTGATCGCGCCCTTCAAGTACCCCCGCCGGATCGAATTCCTGGACCAGTTGCCGCGCACCGAGACCGGCAAGATCCAGCGTTTCAAGCTGCGCCAGCGTGAATGGCGGGATACCGACACCAGCGTCGCGGCGGAGTAGCGGGCGGCAAATGTAACCGGATGCAACACCATGCAACACCTTTTTGCAGGTGTTGCATTGCTGCATTGGCTGCATTTCGGTCCAGGACGCTTGGTCGGGCTATTTTCCGGATGATCTGAACCCCACCAAGGGAAGGCTGCTGTACGGCGCGGGCGGAAAGCGGAATTGCGGCCAGTATCGCACCGATCACGCCCCGATGTTAGGAATTTTATCATTTCGGCCGTAACACCCCCGCTCTGGACACACGCTGCCCCAGTGCGCTACCGGTGGCGAAACGACGCCAACCGGGGAGGCCGATGCGCCAGTTCGT
>NZ_DASPMG010000334.1:0-14774 GCF_035627195.1 Azospirillum sp. | reverse complement strand
GTAGCTGACGAGGGTGCTCATGCGGACTGCGTGCCTTTCTCCCCAGAGGACCCGCCTTGTTCCCCGCGCGCCGCCCTCACGCGGAGGGAGGGCGCGCACCGGCCGGCGGGCGACCGGGGCGCACTGTAGCAGACCCACATGTGGAATCAAGTTCCGCGAAACTGATTTTCGTAATGCGGAATAAGCGTGGCTGTTGGGCGCGGCTAGCGGCAGGCGCGGCCCAGCAGGGCCGCGCCTGCCGCTAGCCGCCAACCTGCGGTTCTTCAAAGGGAAAATGTAGGCGCGCCGGCCCGTTCGCCCGCGCGTGGCGCGGGCGTCGGCATCGGCGGTGCGGGACAACGTCAGGCGTAGGTGGAGCCGAAGGCCTGGATCTTCTTGGTCATCTCGACCAGACGGGGGCCGAGGTCCTGCTCCAGCCGCTCGCGGTTCAGCAGGTAGGCCGGGCCGCCGCAGTTGAAGGCGAGCACGGGCATCTCGCTCTGCGGCGGGCGGAAGGGCACGGCGATGGAGTTCACCTCGGAATGCCACTCGCCGATGTTGGTGCAGAAGCCGCGCGTGCGCACCTCCTCCACCGCGCGCAGGATCTCGTCCTCCAGGCGCGGCCAGCGCTCCTCGCCGGCGCGGGCGCGGATCTGGCGCATCAGGACGGCGCGCTCCGCCTCGTCGGTGCCGGCCAGATAGGCGCGGCCCATGCCCGAGCGCGCCAGCGAGATGCGCGAGCCGACGTTGAGCTGCAACGACACCACGCCGCTGGAGCGCGCGCAGGCGATGTAGATCATGCTGAGGTCGTCGCGCCCGCCCAGCGCCACCACCACGCCGTTGCCGGCGTATTCCGCCAGCTCGTCCATGTAGGGCTGGGCGGTGTCGCGGATCTTCATGCCGCCAAGGCAGGCGTAGCCCAGGCCCAGCACCGGCACGCCGATGCGGTACTTGCCGCTGTCTTCCAGGTAGACGAGGTAGCCGAGCTTGGAGAGCGTGTAGGTCAGGCGCGACACGGTCGCCTTGGGCAGGCCGGAGCGCTGCGCCAGCTCCTGGTTGCCCAGCGGCCCGTCGGAGGGGCGGAAGCAGCGCAGGATCTCCAGCCCGCGGTAGAGCGCCACCACGAACTGCCGGTCCCCCGGGAAGGGGCCGTCGCCGTCCAGCGCCTGGATGTCGGCGGCGGTGTGGTTGACCCGTTTCTTCACGGCAGGAAACTCCAAAGGGCAGGCGGTGCGGCTCCAGCCTGTACATACCATCCGATTCGCAGGAATCCAGCGAAAAGGCGTGGCTTCCTATACGAACGGGTGGGTCATGCCTGCGCCGGATGCGACCGCCGCTCCACGCGCCGCTCCTGCGCGCGCAACGCCAGCGCCAGCGCGCAGCCGGTCAGGCAGGACGCCGCGACGAACAGCGGCACCGCCCCCCAGCCGAGGCGCGAGGCCAGCAGCCCCACCAGCGGCGCCCCGGCCAACTGCCCCAGGTAGGAGCCCTGCATGACCATGCCGCTGGTGCTGGACACCAGCTGCGGGCGCGGCGCGAAGGCCGGCGCGGCACCCATCACCGTGGCCGGCAGCAACCCGCCGAGTACGGAGTAGAGCAGGCACAGCGCGTAGCCGGCCGCCACCGGCAGTGCCGTGGAGAAGATGCCGGCCGCGCACGCCGCCATGGCGGCGAAGGCGATGCCGACCAGCGCCCAGCGCCGCAGGCCGCGCATCGCCAGCCAGCCGGCCAGCACGTTGCCGATCGCGTTGAACAGCACCGCCACCCCGACCAGCCAGGACGACGCGTCGGCGGCCAGCCCGCGCTCCTCCGTCAGGAAGGTCGGCAGGAAGCCCAGCACGGTCATGAAGCACAGGCTGTACAGGAAGAAGCTGCCGGCCAGCGTCCACGCCGCCGGGCTGCGTCCGACCGCCAGGACCACCGAGGCTCCCGGCCAACCGGTACGCGCACCCGCCGGCATGCCCCGCGTTTCCACCGCCAGCGCGACGCCGACCAGCGCCGACACCGCCGACGCCGCCCACCACACCGCCGGCCAGTCGAAGCGGGCGAGCAGGAACGGCGAGGCCGCCATCATGGCCGACACGCCCAGCGGCAGCCACGCCCCCCACAGCCCGAAGGCGAATCGCACGTCGCGCGGGGCGGCGGAGCGCCAGATCAGCGCCGGCACCGACACCGCCACCAGGATGGACCCGGCCCCCTCCACCGCGCGCCCGGCGAACAGCGCCGCAGCACCGCCGGGCGCAAGGGCGGACAGGCTGCCCAGCAGGCTGCCGCCGGTCAGCAGCGCCATCCCCAGCAGCACGCCGCGCCGGTGCCCCACGGCGTCGGCCCCGGCGCCGATCGCCGTGCCGGCGGCGGCGCCGATCGTGGCGATCAGCGACAGCACCCAGCCGGCGCCGACCAGATCGAGCCCGAGGTCGGCGCGAAGATCCGGCATGGCCGGCGGCACCTTGCCGATGTGCAGCGCCGCCGCCACCCCGGCGGCGACCAGAAGCAACACGCGCGGCCAGCGGGTGGCGACGGGCGGGGCGGGAGGGCTCATGACGGCGGACTCAACATTGGGGAGCGCCCGTGCGGCGCGCGGGTGGGCGGGTGAAGGCCTTTGTCAATCAGTAACGAGATTCTCGAAAATATCGACTTTTTTCTTGACTGCCGGTGGTGGCGCCGTCAGGTTCGCGTCCTACGGGTCCGGAACCTGCTCCCGCTGGTTCCCCCGGGGGCGAAGGATTGTCCGTCGCTTCGCGTCCGTAAACTGGCCGTTCCCTGTCGTGGGGAACGGCTTTTTCTCACGCCGTGGGTGCGGCATCTTGTGATGGTTATCACGGCGCATCATCGGTTGCGCGGACTGCATGGCCGATATACCCTCATCGAATGTGGGTACCGCCGGAATCCCTCGAAAGTTCTATGACATTTTACTAGTTTCCGATGCATCGCCCGCGCAGGCGGGCCGCCGGTGTCCGGCACCGGCACGAATCACCAACGAAAAGAACGGGATCGGGGAGGGGAGCGTGGTGAAGCACGACGGCTGGTGGGCCGTGGTCGCCCTGCTGGCGGCCATCGGCTGCGTGGCCCTGGGCTGGGTCGGCGCCGCCGGGGCGGCAAGCACGGGGGCGGCGCTCGCGGTGTGGACGCTGGCGGCGGCCGGGGCGCTCGGCGCCGGGCTGCTGCTGCTGGTGCAGCACCGGCTGGCGCGCGCACAGCTCGCCGCGATGCCGGTGGCCGAACGAACGGATATACCTCCGGCCGAGGCCGCTCCGGCGGCGGCGGACGCCCGCGCGCTGCTGCTGGAAACCTGCTCGATGATCGAGGCGGACCTGACCGCCACCATGCGCCGGGTGACCGACCACAACCACGCGGTGGAGACCGCCATCGGGCAGGTGGACGAGGCGGTGGAGGGCATCCGCCAGCAGGCGGTCGCCGTCGCCGCCGTGGCCGAGCAGGCCAACGCCAACGCCACCGGCGTGGCGTCCGCCACAGAGGAGCTGTCGGCCGCCAGCCGCGAGATCGCCGGGCAGACCAAGCGCTCGCGCGACGTGGTGCACCGGGCGGTGGAGACCGCCTCGGCCGGCGCCGAGACGATCGGCCGCCTGCGCGACGCCGCCACGCAGATCGGCGACGTCGCCAAGCTGATCAGCGAGATCGCCGGGCGCACCAACCTGCTGGCGCTCAACGCCACCATCGAGGCGGCGCGCGCCGGCCAGGCCGGGCGCAGCTTCGCCGTGGTGGCGGAGGAGGTGAAGCGCCTGTCGGTGCAGACGCGCGACGCCACCAACACCATCGGCGAACAGATCGCCGCCGTGCGGGAGGCGGTCGCCGGTGCGGCGTCGAACATGGAGGACGTGGTCCGGGCGATCGAGGAGATCGACATGGTCGCCACCACCGTCGCCTCCGCGGTCGAGCAGCAGGAAGCGGCGACCTTCGAGATCAGCCGCATCGCCGGGGAGGCCGCGACCGGCGCCCAGCAGGTGCTGGCGCGGGCGGAGGCCATCTCCACCGGCACCGGCGCCACCGTGGCGCTGTCGCACGAGCTGTCGGTGAAGGCCAAGGACACCAGCGGCGCCGTCGCCGACCTGGGCCGCCGGCTGGCGATCGGCCTCCGGCAAAGCGCTGCCGGCGACCGCCGCACCGCCGACCGCATCCCGGCGCGCATCGCCGGCCGGCTGGACCTGTCGGGCCGGGTGCGGCCGGTGACGACGCTGGACCTGTCGAAGGACGGCGCGCTGGTGCAGGGCGAGGGCACGGGCACCAGCCAGGCCGGCGAGCAGGGCACGCTGGAGATCCCCGGCATCGGCCCGCTGCCCTGCCAGGTGACGACGCTGAGCGAGTTGGGCGTGCACCTGCGCTTCACCGACGTGCCGGCCGGGCCGGCCGCCGGGCTGGCGGCGAAGCTGGCGGCGCTGGAGACCGACGACGCCAAGTTCATCGCCGCCACCCGCGACGCCGCGGCCGGGATCATCCAGGCGCTGGAGGGCGCGCTGCGCGACGGCCGCGCGACGATGGACGACCTGTTCGACGCCGATTACCGCCCGGTGCCGGGCACCGACCCGCAGCAGTACACCACGCGCTTCACCGCCCTCGCCGACACGCTGTTCCCGCGCTTCCAGGAGCCGGTGCTGGGCCTCGACCCGCGCGTCGTGTTCTGCGCGGCGGTCGACCGGCGTGGCTACCTGCCGACGCACAACGCCAAGTTCTCCCAGCCCCAGCGCACCGGCGACCCGGTGTGGAACGCCGGCAACTGCCGCAACCGCCGCATCTTCGACGACCGCGCCGGCCTCGCGGCCGCGCGCAACAGCCGCCCGCACCTGATCCAGGCGTACGAGCGCGACATGGGCGGCGGGCGCAAGATGCTGCTGAAGGAGGTCGACGTGCCGATCCTCGTGCGCGGCCGGCACTGGGGCGGCCTGCGGCTGGCGTACGAGTTCTGATGGCGTCGTGGCTGTTGGGTTTTGCGGCTGGCGCCTCAACCCAACCTACGGCGCGCGGCTGCCCCGTAGGTTGGGTTAAGCGCAGCGCAAACCCAACGTCGTGAACGTCGTCATGAGGCTCACGCCCGCCGCCAGATCCCCTTGCCCGGCAGCCGGTCGCGGCCGTGCGGGGCGTCCAGGTCCTGGGCCGGGCCCTTGGGCACGATCAGCGTCGGGTTGATCGCCGGGTTGACGTAGTAGCCGCGCTTGATGTGCTCGATGTTCACCGTCGCCCGGATGCCCGGCCACTGGTACAGCTCGCGCAGGTAGTCGGACAGGTTGGGGTAGTCGGCGATGCGCCGGACGTTGCACTTGAAGGCGCCGTGGTAGGCAGGGTCGAAGCGCACCAGCGTCACGAACAGCCGCCAGTCGGCTTCCGTCAGGTGCTCGCCCGCCAGATAGCGGCTGGCGCCCAGCCGCTCCTCCAGCGCGTCCAGCGTCTCGAACAGCGTGGTGACCGCCGCGTCGTAGGCTGCCTGGGAGCGGGCGAATCCGGCGCGGTAGACGCCGTTGTTGACGGTGGCGTAGATCCGCTCGTTCCAGGCGTCGATCTCCGCGCGCAGCGGCTCGGGATAGAGGTCCAGCGTGTTGCCGGTGACGCCGTCGAAGGCGGTGTTGAGGATGCGGATGATGTCGGCCGACTCGTTGTTGACGATGCGCCCCTCGCGCATGTCCCACAGCACGGGCACCGACACCTTGCCGGTGTAGGTGGGATCGGTCGCGGTGTAGAGCCGGTGGTGCTGGCGGATGCGGCCGGCGGCGGAGCCGGCGTCCTGCTCCTCGGCGTAGACCCAGCCGTCCTCGCCGATCACCGGTTCGGCCACCGACACGCCGATCACGTCCTCCAGCCCCTTCAGCACGCGGACGATCAGCGTGCGCGACGCCCACGGGCAGAGATAGGAAACGAACAGGCGGTAGCGCCCGGCCTCCGCCGGCAGCGTCGGCTTGCCTTCGGCGTCGGGCGCGCCGTCCGGCGTGATCCAGGTGCGGAAACGCGTCGGCTCGCGGTGGAAGGCGCCGTTCTTCGTTTCGCTCTCCGCGATCGGGCCCTTGACCCACTCGCCGTTCACCAGACCGGGCATGGCACGCTCACTTCCGTTGCGGCGGCCAGGGGCGCCGGATGGCACCCCCGTCCACAGGTTCAGGCGAGGCCCTCGGCGGCCCGCGCCGCCTGGAACGCCGGCCGCTCGGCCAGACGCCCCATGTAGGCGGCGAGGTTCGGCCAGGGGCTCAGCTCAATGCCCATCGGCTTCGCCCAGCAGACCACCACGAAGGCGTAAACATCCGCCACCGTGAATCGGTCACCGGCCAGGAACGGCACGCCGGCCAGCCGGCGGTCGAGGACCGCGAGCTTGGCGGCCAGCGTCTCCTTGACGGTCGCCTTGTAGGCGTCCGGCGTGGTCGGCCGGAACAGCGGGCTGAAGCCCTTGTGCAGTTCCGTGGCGATGAAGTTCAGCCACTCCAGGACGCGGTAGCGCGCGGCCGAGCCGCCTTCCGGCAGCAGGCCAGCCTGCGGCGCCTGGTCGGCGATGTACTGCAGGATGACGGCGTTCTCGGTCAGCACGTCGCCGTCGTCGAAGGCCAGCGTCGGCACCTGCCCCTTGGGGTTGACGGCCAGGAAGTCCCCGCCGTCCTCCGTCTTCTTCGTCGCCAGATCGACCTTCACGAGGTCGAAGGCCAGCCCCGCCTCGCGCAGCGCGATGTGCGGCGCCAGCGAGCAGGCGCCCGGCTTCATGTACAGCTTCATGGTCAAGCCCTTTCTCTTTAAGTCGGCGTCAGGACTTGACCGCCTCGGCCTCGATCAGCAGCGTGATCTCGTCGCCGATGTTGGGCACGCCGTACTTCATGCCGAAGTCGGAGCGCTTGATGGTGCCGCGCGCCGAGAAGCCCGCCGTCTCCTTCTTCGAGGCCGGGCTGACGCCCTCCTTGTTGAAGGTCACGTCCAGCACCACCGGCTTGGTGACGCCCAGCAGGGTCAGGTCGCCGTGCAGCTTGCCGCTGGTCTCGCCCGTGCGCTCGACCTTCGTGCTCTTGAAGGTCAACTGCGGGAACTCCTTGGCGTTGAAGAAGTCCGGCGAGCGCAGGTGCTCGTCGCGCTTGGCGTGGTTGGTGTCGACGCTGGCGGTCTCGATCACCACGTTGACGGCGTTGTTCTGCACCGCGTCCTTGTCGAAGGTGACGTCGCCCGACACCGTGTTGAAGCGGCCGACGGCGTTGGCGAAGCCCAGGTGGTTGACGATGAACACCACCGCCGTGTGGGCCGGGTCGATCTTGTAGGACACCGGCGCGGCGAAGGCCGGGGCGCCAATGGCGACAATGGTGGCCGAGGCGAGCAGGGCGGCGGCGAACAGCTTCTTCATGTCGGGACTCCGAAAGGCAGGGAAGGTTGGATCAGTACGGCGACGCTTCGCCGCCGGTGAGGAGGTAGGCGGCGCCGATGGCGGCGAGCGCCGGAAGGATGGCGATGACGGTCATCGCCGCGGTGCCGGCCGCCCGGCCGAAGCCCGTCTCGGGCAGCGGCAGGCGGCGGCGCAGATGGTCGGCCAGGACGGCGGGCAGGGCGATCAGCAGCAGGGCGGCCTGCGCCTGGGTGAAGAAGGCCAGCACGGCGGCCAGCAGCACCACGATGCCCAGCGCCGCCTGCCCCGACACGCCCCAGGCGTGCCGCTCGACCGGCCAGTTCCACAGGAGGAACCCGCCCGTGGCGGCGGCCAGCGCCAGCGCCGCCTGCGCGATGGAGGCGGAGGAACCGATCAGCGCCGTGCCGCCCACGGCCAGCGCCAGCGCCAGCAGCACGGCGGCCGGCGCCGCCGGCCCCTCGGCGCGGCTGGGCAGCCGCCCGAAGGCGACCCAGGCGCCCACCGCCAGCAGGATCAGCGCGGTCGCAACGTCGGCCGCCGAGGCGATGGCCGGGGCCGCGATCCAGGCGAGCGAACCGCTCAGCCACACGGCGACCAGCGCCGAGGCGGCGCGCCCGCGCAAGCCCACGGTGTCGGTCGCGAGGCCCAGCGCAAGGCCGACGGCGGCGGACCAGAACAGCTTGCCCATGCTGGACGGCGGCGGCAGGGCGGGGACGCCGATGACCAGCGCGAACACCGCCAGGAAGGCGGCGGCGATGCCGGCCACGGCGATTCGCCGCCCCACGGCGGCGCCGCCGGCGACGCGCAGGACGCCCACCAGGGCGAAGCCGAGCGCCAGCGGCAGGGCGCTGGACTGGACGAAGGGGTCGTTCAGCAACTCGTTCATGGTGCACCGGGGGTGACGGGCGTCTCTTCCCCGCGAACGTAGTATGTGCTCCAATCAGCGGGAATTCGGAGATTTTGCAGGAAGCATCTGCATGGATGCACAGGGCAACTGGGACGACCTCCGCCACTTCCTGGCCGTGGCGCGCCATGGCTCGCTGTCGGCGGCGGCGCGCGCGCTGGCGGTGAACCACACCACCGTGCTGCGCCGCGTCGCGGCGCTGGAGGCGGCGCTGGGCGTGCGCCTGTTCGACAAGCAGCCGGGCGGCTACGTGCTGACCACGGCGGGCGAGGAGATGCAGCGCGTGGCCCTGCGGGTGGAGGAGGATCTGGCGGCGGCGAACCGCCGGCTGTCCGGGCGCGACGCGCGCATCGGCGGCACGCTGCGCGCCACCACCATCGACATCCTGGCGCTGCACGTCCTGCCGCGCCACGTGGCCGCCTTCCGCGCCGTGCATCCGGAGATCCGCGTCGACCTGACCATCGCCGAGGCGTCGCTGAGCCTGACCCGGCGCGAGGCCGACGTGGCCATCCGCTCCACCAACAAGCCGCCGGAGAACCTCGTCGGCCGCGCCGTGGCGGGGCTGGCCTTCGCCGTCTACGGCGCGGAAGCCTACCTGGACCGGGCCGGGCAGCGCGACCTGGCGCGGCACACCTGGGTCGGCCTGGACGAGGGGTTCGACCACACCAGCATCGGCCGCTGGCTGAAACGCACGGTGCCGGCCGACCGCATCGGCCACCGCGTCAACTCCGTGGCGGTGGAGGTGGAGGCGGTGTGCGCCGGGGTGGGGCTGGGCCTGCTGCCCTGCGGCCTCGCCGACCGCCGGCCGGAGCTTCGGCGCATGAGCGAACCGGTGGAGGAGGTGATGACAAAGATCTGGCTGCTGACGCACGAGGACTTGCGCCAGATGGGCCGCGTGCGCGCCTTCATGGACTTCATGGCCGACGCCTTCGCCACCGAGCGCGACCTGCTGGAGGGCCGCCGCGGCGCCTGAACCCCGCCACTCTATGTTGCAGTGCACAGTAATGTGATACGGACTGTCGCCTTTTGCGTAATTTTCCCCCTTTCGAGTGAGTATAATTTTCTGTACGCTAATCCTTCGAAATGAAACTTTTCCCGTCCGGAGACGTCGCGTGCGCCCACGGCAACGAGGATTCATCCACCGGTTGACGATCGCGCCCACCCTGTTCCGGTGCGCGCCGCGATTACCGGCCGTGATGGTCCTGCTGGCGGCGGTGGCGGGACTGATTCCTTGGCCGGCCGCGCGCGCCGCCGACCGGGTGGTGAACGTGGCCGTGATGGAGGCGACGCCGCCCTTCAGCTACCGCGAATCGGACGGCACGCTGACTGGCTTCAACGTCGAGATCATGCGCGAGCTGTGCCGCGCCATGAAGGCGTCCTGCAATTTCGAGGAGGTGAAGTTCCAGGACCTCCCCGCGGCGGTGTCGTCGGGGCGCTACGACTACGGCCTCGCCAACTTCCTGCGCACGCCGGAGCGCGAGCAGATCCTCGCCTTCTCCGCCCCCTACTGGCGCTCCAGCTCCAGCCTGATCGGCTCGGTCCGCGAACTGGAAAAGCCGCTGGTGGAGGCGGTGCGGGGCCGCTCGGTGGTGGTCATCGGCGGCTCGCGCCAGTTCGCCTACATGAAGCGCCTGGAGGGCGAGCTGAAGAAGCTGGTCGTCGTCCGCCACCTGGAGAACGTGTGGGAGGTGCTGAACGCGCAGGAGGCGGACTTCACGCTGCTGCCGACGCTGGCGGCACTGCCCTACCTGATGTCGCAGACCGGCAAGGACTTCACCACCATCGGCCTGCCCAACAGCGAGGACGGGCTGGGCGGCACGGTGCACGTCGTGATGCCGAAGGGCCGCGACGACCTGAAGGCGGCGATCGACGAAGCCATCGGCGCCATCCGCGTCGACGGCTCCTACCAGCGCGTGAACCGCCAGTATTTCCCCTTCGACGTGTTCTGATGCGGGCACGTTGGGCCGCCCTTCGGTTGGCCCAACCTACGATGCGCTCGTAGGTTGGTGCCAAGCGTCAACGCGGCCCAACATCGTTTCCGCGCCTAGAACGCCCCCCGGAAGCCACCCACCGGCACGTCCACCGGCCACTCCCCGATGGCGGCGGTCAGCGCCGCTTGCGCCCGCTCCAGCTCGGCCGGGCTGAGGCCTGCCTGCGCACCGGCTGCGTGCAGGATCGCCGCCGCCGTCGGGTCGTAGCCTTCCAGCAAGGCCAGCGAGCTGGGCGACGGGTGGTCGGGCACTCCCAGGCGGGCGGGGGCGGCCTTCAGCGCGCCGAACGCCTGCTCCGTCACCCGCGCCACCACCTCGGCACCCAGGCCCAGCGTGCGCCAGCCGGTGTCCACGGTGACCAGCCGCCCGGTCTTCTCCACCGACGCGACCACCGGCTCGATGCGCAGCGGGCGCAGCACCGCCAGATCGATCACTTCGCACTCCACCCCCACGGATGCGAGCGCGGCGGCGGCGCGCTGCGCCTCCAGCACCATCAGCGAGGTGGCGACGACGGTGACGTCGCGGCCCGGCCGCACCACGCGCGGCCCGTCCAGCGGCGTGCGGTAGTAGCCCGTGGGCACCGGCCCCGTCTCGTCGTGCAGCCAGCGGTGCTCCAGGAACACCACCGGGTTCGGGTCCTCGATGGCGGCGATCAGCTGCCCCTTGGCTTCCGCGGGGGAGGAGGGCATGACCACCTTCAGCCCCGGCACCATGGCGAACATGGCCTCCAGGCTCTGCACGTGCGTCGGGCCCTGGCCCCAGCCGCGGCCGATGCAGGCGCGGATGACCAGCGGCACCGGCCGCTCGCCACTGGTGAGGTAGCAGGACTTGGCGGCGTGGTTGACGATCTGGTCCAGCGTCAGCAGCAGGAAGTCGGTGCGCATGCACACCATGACCGGCCGCATGCCGGCCATGGCGGCCCCCACCAGGGCGCCCATCACGCCGTTCTCGGCCAGCGGCATCTCCTGCACGCGGTCGGGGCCGTACTTCTCCAGCAGGTCCGTGGTGCTGCCGAACAGGCGGCCGGGCGCCGTGGCGCCCTGGCCGATGACGAACACGCTCGGGTCGCGCGCCATGCACAGATCCATGGCGTCGCGCAGCGCCGCCGCCAGGGAGATGGTCTTCGTTTCGGTCGTGACGGCGGTATCAGGCATAGACGTGCTCTCCGGCGCTGCTCCGCGCGGGGAAGGGGGCGGCCAGAGCCGTGGCGAAGGCGGTGTCGATCTCGGCCGTGAAGGCGGCGGCGAAGTCGCGCTCCGCCGCGTCGCTCAGCGTGCCCGACGCGGCGAGGTGCGCGCGCGCCCGCTCCACCGGGCAGCGCCGTCGCCACTCCGCCACCTCGTCCGACGTGCGGTAGCCGCGTTCGATGTCGTCGATCGGCCCGGAATGCGCCATCCAGCGATAGGTGTCGCCGACGATCAGGCTCGGCCCCTCGCCGCGGCGCGCCCGCGCCACCGCCTCGTTGGCGACCTCGTGCACGGCGAAGACGTCGTTGCCGTCCACGGTGAAGGAGGGCACGGCGTGTCCCTTGGCCAGATCCTCCAGCGGGCGGTCGGGCTGGCGCTCGTCCAGGGTGGCGCAGACGGAATAGAAGTTGTTCTCGACCACGAACAGCACCGGCAGCTGCCGGTGCGAGGCGAAGTTCAGGCTTTCGTGCACCACGCCTTCCTCGCACGCCCCGTCGCCGAAGAACACCACGGCGACGCTGTCGCGCCCCTGCATGCGCATGGCCATGCCGACACCGTTGGCCAGCGGGATGGCGCCGCCGACGATGGGCGAGCTGACCAGCATGCCCGCCGCCTGATCGTGCAGGTGCATCGACCCGCCGCGACCGCCGCAGCAGCCCGTCGCGCGCCCGAACATCTCCGCCAGCATGCCCGTCAGGTCGCCGCCCTTGGCCAGGTAGTGGGCGTGGCAGCGGTGGTTGCTGAGCACCTGATCGTCCGGGCGCAGCGCCGCGCAGACGCCGACCGCCATCGCTTCCTGCCCGATCGAGAGGTGAACAGGACAGCGCATATGCCCTTGGTTATAGCGCGCAGCAACCGCCTCCTCGATCATTCGAATTCGAAGCATGTCGCGGAAGAGTGCGATCTCGTCGTTCACAGCCCTGAACATCCCTACATATTCCCCCAACGCTCGGCGGCGGAGAATAATAGGAATCGAACTTTAAGGCTATGAAGTATCGGATGCGACAACAAGGCGCGGTTCAGGTATCGCCGTCCTGTGTCTTCCCGGTATCGGCGCAAGGAACCGCCAACTCGTCCAGCCGGGCAAGGTGGGGTGCGGCGATGTCGCGCGCCGCCGCCTCGATGGCGCGGAAACGCTCCACCAGCTCGTGCCCGACGGCGGTCAGCTCGGCGCCGCCGCCGCTCTTGCCGCCGACCGTGGCCTTGACCACCGGCTCGCGGAACATGGCGTTCATGGTGTCGATCAGCAGCCACGCCCGGCGGAACGACATGTCCAGCGACCGCGCCGCGCCCGAGATGGTGCCGGTGTGCCGGATCGCCTCCAAGAGCGCGATCTTCCCCGGCCCCACCGCACCCTCCGGCAGCAGCAGCCGCAGCCGCAGCGCGGAACCGGGGGAGGCGGGGGTGGGGGAGGCGGCGTCGTGCGTCATGCGGAAAACCCGGCTGGCTGCGGAAAAACCCGACTGGCTGCGGACAACCCCGCGGACCGTGCGGGGACCTAAGTATCAGCGCAACCCGCGCGGCTACGAAAGTACCATTTACCGGAGGGCCGCCGGGAGGGCATCTCTATGGGGGTCGCTATGACGGAACGATCATAGCGACCGTTAGGACAATTTCGCCATATCGCCGTGGGAGGCCGCACCGTGATCCATCAAGCGCTCGACCAGCTGTCCAAGAGCATCGCCCTGCGCCCGAAGTACGACAACTTCATCGGCGGGCGGTGGGTCGCCCCCGTGCAGGGCGCCTATTTCACCAACCTGACGCCGATCACCGGCAAGCCGCTGTGCGAGGTGGCCCGCTCCACCGCCGAGGACGTCGAGCTGGCGCTGGACGCGGCGCACAAGGCCAAGGACGCCTGGGGCCGCACCTCGCCGGCCGAGCGCGCGCTGGTGCTCAACCGCATCGCCGACCGCATGGAGGAGCGGCTTGAGGTCCTGGCGCTGGCCGAGACGCTGGACAACGGCAAGCCGATCCGCGAGACCCGCGCCGCCGACATCCCGCTCGCCATCGACCACTTCCGCTACTTCGCCGCCTGCATCCGCGCCCAGGAAGGCTCGATCGCCGAGATCGACCACACCACCTACGCCTACCATTTCCACGAGCCGCTGGGCGTGGTGGGCCAGATCATCCCGTGGAACTTCCCCATCCTGATGGCCGCGTGGAAGCTGGCCCCGGCGCTGGCGGCCGGCAACTGCGTGGTGCTGAAGCCGGCCGAGCAGACGCCCATGGGCATCCTGGTGCTGATGGACATCATCGGCGACCTGCTGCCGGACGGCGTGCTGAACGTCGTCAACGGCTTCGGCATCGAGGCGGGCAAGCCGCTGGCCACCTCCAAGCGCATCGCCAAGGTCGCCTTCACGGGCGAGACCTCGACCGGCCGCCTCATCATGCAGTACGCGTCGGAGAACATCATCCCCGTCACGCTGGAGCTGGGCGGCAAGTCACCGAACATCTTCTTCGCCGACGTGATGGCCGAGAACGACGACTTCTTCGACAAGGCGCTGGAAGGCTTCGCCATGTTCGCCCTCAACCAGGGCGAGGTGTGCACCTGCCCCAGCCGCGTGCTGGTGCAGGAATCGATCTACGAGAAGTTCATGGAGAAGGCGGTCGCCCGCGTGCAGGCGGTGAAGCAGGGCCACCCGCTCGACCCCGCCACCATGATCGGCGCCCAGGCGTCGGCCGAGCAGCTTGAGAAGATCCTTTCCTACATCGACATCGGCCGGCAGGAGGGGGCGAAGATCCTCACCGGCGGCGGCCGCACCCACCTGGGCGGCGAGCTGGAGAGCGGCTACTACGTGCAGCCCACCATCCTGGAAGGCCATAACAAGATGCGGGTGTTCCAGGAGGAGATCTTCGGGCCCGTCGTCGCCGTGACCACCTTCAAGACCGAGGAGGAGGCGCT
The DNA here is from genome assembly GCF_035627195.1 of Azospirillum sp. GTDB lineage: Bacteria > Pseudomonadota > Alphaproteobacteria > Azospirillales > Azospirillaceae > Azospirillum. Next base: position 487 of record NZ_DASPMG010000334.1, on the reverse strand, counting down.
CGCCATCGCCAACGACACGGCGTTCGGCCTGGGTGCCGGCGTGTGGAGCCGCGACGGCAACCGCGCCTTCCGTATGGGCCGCGCCATCCAGGCCGGCCGCGTGTGGACCAACTGCTACCACCTCTACCCGGCGCACGCGGCCTTCGGAGGCTACAAGCAGTCGGGCATCGGCCGCGAGACGCACAAGATGATGCTCGACCACTACCAGCAGACCAAGAACCTGCTGGTCAGCTACAGCCCGCAGGCCCTGGGCTTCTTCTAAGCCGTTGCCTGCTCCTCCCCCGGCATCGCCGGGGGAGGGTGGGGCAACGGCCTGCCCGAGGATCCAACCTAATGGCTCTGCCCGCCCGGGCGGTGCGCATCGCCACCCGCGTCACCGGCGCGGGCGGCACTCGGTCAGCAGCGGCTTGGTGTCGAAGAAATCCTTGCCGGTGAAGGCGCTGAGCGTCGCCTCCCCCTTGTGTTCCCACCATTCCAGGCCGGGCTG
>NZ_DASPMG010000333.1:0-4664 GCF_035627195.1 Azospirillum sp. | reverse complement strand
TCTGCCTGGCACGCCGGCCTTCCTGCGGCTGTTCGCCATGGCCGGGCGCCTGTCGCCCGCCGTGCCGCCGCCCGACAGCGCGCAGGCGCACGCCCTGCGCGCCGCCGGCATCGCGGCGCCGGAGCGCTGGCCGCCGTCGCGCTTCGCGCGCGCCGCCCTGCTCGTCGCATCGGTCGGCGCAGCGGGGGCGGAGGCGCCGGACCGGCTGGCCGCCGCCTTCCGCACCTCCGACAACGCGGAGCGGGCGGCGATCCTGCAGGCGCTGCCGCTGCTGCCCGGCCCGGCGCGCTTCGCCGAACTGGCGGCCGACGCCTGCCGGTCCAGCGTGCAGCCGGTGTTCGAGGCCGTCGCCTGCGACAACGCCTTCCCCGCCGCCCATTTCGCCGAGCCGGCCTTCAACCAGATGGTGCTGAAGGCGGTGTTCACCGGCGCGCCGCTGGCCCGCGTCGTCGGTCTGGCGGAGCGCACCACGCCGGGCCTGATCCGCATGGCCGCCGACTTCCGCGACGAGCGGCGCGCCGCCGGGCGGCCGGTGCCGCCCGACCTCGATCTTCTCCTTGAAACCGGACGCTGACGCCATGAACCTGTTCGACCCGCACATCCACATGACGTCGCGCACCACCGACGATTACGCGGCCATGCGCCGCGCCGGCATCGTCGCGGTGACCGAGCCGGCCTTCTGGCTGGGCCAGCCGCGCACCCACGCCGGCAGCTTCGAGGACTATTTCCTGTCGCTGATCGGCTGGGAGCGCTTCCGCGCCAGCCAGTTCGGCATCCGCCACTTCTGCACGCTGGGCCTCAACCCGAAGGAGGCCAACACCCCCGGCATCGTCGACGGCGTGCTGGAGCTGGTCGACCTCTACCTCGTCAAGGAGGGCGTCGTCGCCGTGGGCGAGATCGGCTACGACGACATGACGGCGGCGGAGGACGACATCCTCGCCCGGCAGGTGGAGATGGCCATGCGCCACGACCTGCCGGTGATGATCCACACGCCGCACCGCGACAAGAAGGCGGGCACGCGCCGCACGCTGGACCTGCTGCGCGAGGCCGGTATCCCGCCGCACCGCGTGCTGATCGACCACAACAACGAACAGACGCTGGAAATGGTGCTGGAAAGCGGCTGCTGGGCCGGCCACACCATCTACCCCGGCAGCAAGATGGACGAGCCGCGCATGGTCTCCCTCGTCCAGGCCTTCGGGCCGGAGCGGATCATGGTCAACAGCTCGGCCGACTGGGGCATCAGCGACCCGCTGAAGGTGCCGAAGACCGTGGCCGCCATGCGCGCCGCCGGCATCGCGGAGGACGCCATCGAGACCATCGTCTGGCGCAACCCCATCGCCTTCTACGCCCAGAGCGGCCGCCTCGACCCGGCCGAGCTGGAAACGCCGCTGCCGGTCGACCAGCGCCTGCTGTTCGAGGGCAACACGGTGCTGCGCGGCCAAACACCTCTCGTCGGCTCCCCCACGGCCGAGGCCGCCGGCTGACCATGCGCCGCACCCTCGTCCTGAACGTCGTCGGCCTGACGCCCGACCTGCTGCCGCACGCCCCGGCGCTGTCGCGGCTGGCGGCGCGCGGCGTGCGCCCGCTGGTCCCGGTGCTGCCGGCGGTGACCTGCAGCGTGCAGGCCAGCATGCTGACCGGCCGGCCGCCCGCCGGCCACGGCGCCGTCGCCAACGGCTGGTATGACCGCGACCTGTCCGAAATCCTGTTCTGGAAGCAGAGCAACCGCCTCGTCTCCGGCGAAACCCTGTGGGAGGAGGCGCGGCGGCGCGACCCGTCCTTCGTCGGGGCCAAGCTGTTCTGGTGGTACAACATGTATTCGGGCGCCGACGTCAGCGTCACGCCGCGCCCGGTCTACGCCGCCGACGGGCGCAAGCTGCCGGACATCCACACCAACCCGTCGCACCTGCGCGGCGACCTGCAGAAGGCGCTTGGCCCCTTCCCGCTGTTCCGCTTCTGGGGGCCGGGGGCGGACATCGTCTCCAGCCGCTGGATCGCCGATTGCGCGGCGGAGGTGGAGCGACGGTTCAAGCCCACCCTGTCGCTGGTCTACCTGCCGCACCTCGACTACGACCTGCAGCGCTTCGGCCCCCACGACCCGCGCATCCCCGCGCAGGTCGCCGCCGTGGACGCGCTGGCCGCCCCGCTGATCGACGCCGCGGAATGGGCGGGGACGCGCGTCGTCGTGCTGTCGGAATACGGCATCACCGGCGTCACCGGCCCCATCGCCATCAACCGCGCGCTGCGCCAGGCCGGCCTGATCGCGGTGCGGGAGGAGCAGGGGGGCGAGCTGCTCGACCCCGGCACCTCCGACGCCTTCGCCGTCGCCGACCACCAGCTGGCCCACGTCTACGTCCGCCGGCCGGAGCTGGTGCCGGCGGTGCGCGACCTGCTGGCCGGCCTGGACGGGGTGGAGCGCGTGCTGGACGACGACGGCAAGCGCGCCGCCGGCCTGGACCACCCCCGCGCGGGCGAGCTGGTGGCCATCAGCCGCGCCGACCGCTGGTTCAGCTATCCCTACTGGCTGGACGACGGCCGCGCGCCGGACTTCGCCCGCACCGTGGAGATCCACCGCAAGCCCGGCTACGACCCGGCGGAGCTGTTCCTCGACCCCGCCATGCCCTGGCCGAAGGCGGCCGTGGCGTGGCGGCTGGCCAGGAAGGCGCTGGGGTTCCGCACGCTGATGGACGTGGTCCCGCTCGACGCCGGGCTGGTCAAGGGCTCGCACGGGCGGCCCACCGACCGTGCGGAGGCCGGGCCGCTGATCTTCTCCTCCGAACCCTCCCTGCTGCCCGACGGGCCGGTGCCGGCCACGGCGGTGAAGGACCTGCTGCTGAGACACGTGTTCGACGAGGCCCACACATGACCGCCCAGCCCATGAGCACCCTGCCCGGCGCCCACGCCGCGCCCCACATCCACCGCCAGCGCTTCACGGTCACCTTCGACTACGCCGTCGCCTTCACGCGCGGCGCCTTCGACCCCGGCAACGCGACGCTGGCGCAGGCGATGGGCACCCAGGCGATGGGCGCGGCCGGCGCCGACCCGCGCCCGCGCTGCCTCGCCTTCGTCGACATGGGCGTGCTGGACGGGCACCCGGACCTGTGCGCGGCCATCGCCGCCCACTTCGCCGCGCGCGGTGACCTGCCGGCGCTGGTGGCGCCGCCCCGCGTGCTGCCCGGCGGCGAGGCGGTGAAGAACGACCCGGCGCTGATCGGCCAGATGCACGACGCCATCCTGGGCCACGGCATCGACCGGCATTCCTACGTGCTGGCGGTGGGCGGCGGCGCCTTCCTGGACGCGGTCGGGCTGGCCGCCTCCACCGCGCACCGCGGCGTGCGGCTGGTGCGCATGCCCACCACCGTGCTGGCGCAGAACGATTCCGGCGTCGGCGTGAAGAGCGCCATCAACCGCGACGGGGCCAAGAACCAGATCGGCACCTTCGCCCCGCCCTGGGCGGTGGTGAACGACGCCGCCTTCCTGGACACGCTGCCCGCCCGCGACCGCGTCGCCGGCATGGCGGAGGCGGTGAAGGTGGCCCTCATCCGCGATGGCGCCTTCTTCGAATGGCTGGAACGCTCCGCCGACGCGCTGGCGCTGTTCGAGGCGGACGCGGTCGCCCACTCGATCCGCCGCTGCGCCGAGCTGCACATGAAGCAGATCGCCGAGGGTGGCGACCCGTTCGAGCAGGGCAGCGCCCGCCCGCTGGACTTCGGCCACTGGGCCGCCCACAAGCTGGAGACGCTGAGCCGCAACCACCTGCGCCACGGCGAGGCGGTGGCCATCGGCATCGCGCTGGACACCCGCTATTCCGTGCTGGCCGGCCTGCTGGACGAGGGCGAGGACGTGCGCGTCGCCGTCCTTCTCGAACACCTGGGCTTCCGCCTGTGGCACCCGGCGCTGGCACGGCGCGCGATCGATGGCGACGGGGCCGGCCGCCCGCAGGTGCTGGCCGGGCTGGAGGAGTTCCGCGAGCATCTGGGCGGCCGGCTGACCATCACGCTGCTGGAGGGCATCGGCCGCGGCGTCGAGGTGAACGCCATGGACCCGGCCCTGGTCGAACAGGCGATATCCTGGCTGGCCGCGCGCGAGGCCGCCTGATGCGCCTGCCCCATGGCCGCGGCACGCTCGGCTACTGCCTGAACGTCCACCCGACGCAGAGCTTCGCCGAAGTGCGCGCCGCCCTGCTGGGCCCGGTAGCGGCGATCAAGCGCCGGCTCTGCCCCGACCGTCCCTTCGCCGTCGGCCTGCGCCTGTCGGCCGAGGCGGCGGCGGCCCCCGGCGCCACGGCGGAGCTGGCGGCGATCTTCGCCGGCGAGGGCTTCGCGGCCTTCACCATGAACGGCTTCCCCTACGGCCGCTTCCACGGCGCGCCGGTCAAGGAGACGGTCTACGAGCCCGACTGGACCACGCCGGAACGCGTCGCCTACACCGTGACGCTGGCCGAGACCATGGCCGCCCTGGTGCCGCCGGGGGAGCGTGCGACCATCAGCACCGTGCCCGGCGGCTACGGCATGACCCTGCGCGGGCGGGAGGCGGCGGTGGCCGAGGGGCTGCTGCAGGCCGCCGCCGCCCTTGCGCGGCTGGAACGGACCTCCGGCCGCACCGTCGCCCTGGCGCTGGAGCCCGAGCCCTGGTGCCTGCTGGAAACGGTGGCCGACGCCGTC
>NZ_DASPMG010000332.1:0-21784 GCF_035627195.1 Azospirillum sp. | reverse complement strand
CGGCGGCGATGATGCTGGGCGAGGAGGGGCAGGGCTTCGTGCAGGTCATGCAGGGGTTCGACTACAGCCGCGCGCTGATCGGCCTGCAATGCCTGGCGGTGGCGCGCGCCTCCCTGGACGAGACGTGGAAGTACGTGCAGGAGCGCGAGGCGTTCGGCAAGCCGATCGCCGACTTCCAGGGCGTCAGCTTCCCGCTGGCGGAGGCCGAGACCTACTATCAGGCCGCCCGGCAGCTGTGCCTGCGCACGCTGTGGCTGAAGGACCGGAACCTGCCGCACACGGCGGAGGCGGCGATGGTGAAGTGGTGGGCGCCCAAGCTGTCGTGCGAGATCATCCACCAGTGCCTGCTCACCCACGGGCACGGCGGCTACGGCGGGGACTACGATTTCGGGCAGCGGTACCGGGACGTTCTGGGGCTGCAGATCGGCGACGGCACGGCGCAGATCATGAAGATGATCATCGCGCGCCAGATGGCCGCCGCGTTCCGCCCCTAAATCTCGGACATGTTGCGTTGCAGGCGGCTGATGTAGTGGATGAAGGCGAGGCGGTCGTCGAACGAGAAGTCTTTCAGCGCCTGGTCGTAGAAGGCGTGGATCGGGGCGGCCAGCGCCGCCCACAGCTCCTCGCCCCTGGCGCTGAGCTTCACCTTGCGGGAGCGGCGGTCCTCGGTGCCGGTGGCGCGCTCGATCAGCCCGTCGCGCTCCAGCCGGCCGAGCAGGCCGGCGAGGTTCTGGCGGCTGACGAGCAGGTAGCGGGAGAGTTCGCCGATGCTCATGCCCTGCACCGCCTGCGGCCGGGACAGGGCGCCCAGCACCGACCACTGCTGTGTCGTCACACCGAAATCATTCAAGGCCTGCGTGCCCTTCGTGTGAAGCGTGTTCGCTGCCTGGAAGAAGCGAAAGAAAAGACGATTGTTGATCTCGGCGATCGCCGCCGTCTTTTCGGAAGTCAGGTCTTTCATCTGAGGACGAGCCCGGTTGGCGCCATGGTCATTGGAACAGCGGCAAGGTTTCGAAACATTTTAAAGCAGGAGGAAACGGAATGCGAGGGATCAAGGGCAAGGCCGCGGTGGTCACCGGCGGGGCCGGCGGCATCGGCACCGCCATCTGCCGCCGCTTCGGCGAGGAAGGGGCGCGCGTCGCCGTCTTCGACATCAACCAGGACGCGGCGGAGGCGGTGGCCGCCGCCATCCGCGCCGACGGCGGCGACGCGCGGGCCTTCGCCGTCGACCTGACCAGCCAGGAGTCGGTCGTCGCCGCCGTCGCCGCGGCGGAGGAGGCGCTGGGCCCCATCGGCATCCTGGTGAACAACGCCGGCTGGGACCGCGCCGGCAATTTCCTGGACACCGACAAGGCGCTGTGGGACCGCATCGTCGCCGTCAACCTGTACGGCCCGCTGTACATGCACCACGCCGTGCTGAAGGGCATGGCGGAGCGCGGCGAGGGCCGCGTGGTCAACATCGCGTCGGATGCGGCGCGCGTCGGCTCGTCCGGCGAGGCGGTGTACGCCTACTGCAAGGGCGGTTTGGTGGCGTTTTCCAAGACCATGGCGCGCGAGATGGCCAAGAAGCGGATCAACGTCAACGTCGTCTGCCCCGGCCCGACCGACACCGCGCTGTTCCGCGACTTCTGCGGCGACGGGGAGTATGGCGAGAAGCTGAGGGCAGGACTCGCCCGCTCCATCCCCTTCGGGCGGCTGGGGCAGCCGGACGACCTGCCGGGGATCGTGGCCTTCCTGGCCAGCGATGACGCATCCTTCATCACCGGGCAGGTCATCAGCGTGTCCGGCGGCCTGACCATGGCCGGCTGATCCAACAACATTCTATTTAAGGGAAGGAACCGCATCGTGGACTACAAGGACATCCTGTACGTCAAGGAAGACGGCATCGCCACCATCACCATCAACCGCCCCGACGTCTACAACGCCTTCCGCGCCGACACCTGCGAGGAGATGATCCACGCCTTCAAGGACGCGGACTTCGACAAGAGCATCGGCGTGGTGGTGCTGACGGGTGCGGGCGACAAGGCGTTCTGCACCGGCGGCGACCAGTCCTCGCACGACGGCGGCTATGGCGGGCGCGGCGTCATCGGCCTGCCCATCGAGGAGCTGCAGAGCGTCATCCGCGACATCTCCAAGCCGGTCATCGCCCGCGTCAACGGCTTCGCCATCGGCGGCGGCAACGTGCTGGTGACCGTGTGCGACCTGGCGATCGCGTCGGAGAAGGCGCAGCTGGGGCAGGTGGGGCCGAAGGTCGGCTCCGTCGATCCGGGCTTCGGCACCGCCTATCTGGCGCGCGTGGTGGGCGAGAAGAAGGCGCGGGAGATCTGGTACCTCTGCCGCCGCTACACGGCGCAGCAGGCGCTGGAGATGGGCATGGTCAACGCGGTCGTCCCGCACGACCAGCTGGACGCCGAAGTGCGCAAGTGGTGCGAGGAGATTCTGGAGAAGAGCCCCACCGCCATCGCCTTCGCCAAGCGCTCCTTCAACGTGGACAGCGAGATGATCCGCGGGATGTCGTCCTTGGCCATGCACGGGCTGAAGCTCTACTACGAGACGGCTGAGTCCGCCGAGGGCGGCAACGCCTTCCGCGAGAAGCGCAAGCCGAACTTCCGCAAGTACGTCAAGTAAGCCGCCGTCGCGGGGCGTTGGGCCGAGCGTCAGCCCAACGCCCCGACCGACGTCCATTTTCCGCCCACGGAAGGCTGCGCCATGATCCGGGACCAGGAAACGCTCAACATCCTTCTGAACTCCATCGCCCGCTTCGTGCGGGAACGTCTGGTCCTCCATGAAGCGATCGTCGCCGAGACCGACGCGATCCCCGCCGAACTGGCGGCGGAGATGAAGGACCTCGGCCTCTTCGGGCTGGCAATCCCGGAGGAATACGGCGGCATGGGCCTGACCATGGAGGAGGAGGTGCTGGCGACCTTCGAGATCGCCTGGACCTCGCCGGCCTTCCGCTCGCTGTTCGCCACCAACAACGGCATCGGCGCGCAGGGCATCGTCATCGACGGCACGGACGCGCAAAAGCAGCGCTACCTGCCGCGGATGGCGACGGGGGAGATCATCGGTTCCTTCGCGCTGACGGAGCCGGACGTGGGGTCCGACGCCGCCAGCCTGCGCACGACGGCGGTGCGCCGGGGCGACCACTACGTGCTGAACGGCACCAAGCGCTACATCACCAACGCGCCGGAGGCCGGGGTCTTCACCGTGATGGCGCGCACCGATCCGGAGTCGCGCGGGGCCGGCGGCGTCTCCGCCTTCATCGTGGAGCGCGGGGCGCCGGGGCTGTCGCTGGGCGCCATCGACCGGAAGATGGGGCAGAAGGGCGCGCACGTCTGCGACGTGATCTTCGAGGACTGCCGCGTGCCGGCGGAAAACCTGATCGGCGGGCGCGAGGGCATCGGCTTCAAGACCGCCATGAAGGTGCTGGACAAGGGCCGCATCACCATCGCCGCGGTGTGCGTCGGCGTCGCCGAACGCATGCTGGACGAGGCGCTGCGCTATGCGTGCGAGCGCGTGCAGTTCGGCAAGCCGATCGCGGAGTTCCAGCTGGTCCAGGCCATGCTGGCCGATAGCAAGGCGGAGATCTACGCCGCCCGCACCATGGTGATCGACGCCGCCCGCCGCCGCGACCTGGGGCAGGACGTGAGCACGGAGGCGTCGTGCGCCAAGCTGTTCGCGTCGGAGATGTGCGGGCGGGTCGCCGATCGGGCGGTGCAGATCTTCGGCGGCGCCGGCTATCTGGCCGAATACGGGATCGAGCGCTTCTACCGCGACGTCCGCCTGTTCCGCATCTTCGAGGGGACGAGCCAGATCCAGCAGCTGGTCATCGCCCGCAACATGATCCGCAACCGCTGACGCCCAGCCATGCCCGTCCGGCGCTGGCGAAGCCGGCGCCGCGCCCTAGACTTATGGCGGCCGCCGGTGTACCCGGCAGGCTTCTGACCGGACGGGACCTATGACCACTGAGACCGACACCCCCAACCGCTCGTCCTCGGGCTTCGACCTGTCGCCGCCCTCGCCGGAGCAGCGCCGCAGCCTGGAAGCGCGCCTGACCGGCGATGAGCGGCGCGTGCTGCTTCAGCACGGGACGGAGGCGCCGCATTGCGGCACGCTGCTGGGCAACAAGGAGCCGGGCGTGTACTGCTGCAAGCTGTGCGGCCTGCCGCTGTTCCGCGCCGGCAGCAAGTTCGAATCCGGCACCGGCTGGCCCAGCTTCACGTCGCCCTTCGACAACGCGCACGTGGCGCTGGTGCAGGACAACAGCTATGGCATGGTTCGGGTGGAAACCCTCTGCGCGCGCTGCGGCAGCCACCAGGGGCACGTCTTCCCCGACGGGCCACCGCCGACCGGCATGCGGTTCTGCATCAACTCCGTCTCGCTGACCTTCGTGCCGGAGGGTGAGCCGCTGCCGGCCACGGTGGCGGAGTACGAGGCCGGAAGCCAGAGCGGACGGACGATCGCCGGATGAGCACCATGGACCAGACCGATACGCCCGCCTTCTCGATCCTCGACCTGGCGCCGGTGCCGCGCGGCTCGACGCCGGGCGACGCGCTGCGCAACACGCTGGATCTGGCGCGGCACGCCGAACGCTGGGGCTACACCCGCTACTGGCTGGCCGAGCACCACAACATGACCGGCATCGCCAGCGCGGCGACGGCGGTGGTCATCGGGCAGGTGGCCGCCGCCACCCGGACGATCCGCGTGGGGGCCGGCGGCATCATGCTGCCCAACCACTCGCCCCTGGTGATCGCCGAGCAGTTCGGCACGCTGGAGGCGCTGTACCCCGGCCGTATCGACCTGGGCCTGGGGCGCGCGCCGGGCACCGACCAGTTGACCCTGCGCGCGCTGCGCCGCGATCCGGCGGCGGCCGAGGACTTCCCGCAGGACGTGCTGGAACTGCAGGCGCTGTTCGGACCCGAGCAGCCGGGGCAGCGGATCCGGGCGGTGCCGGGCATGGGGCTGAACGTGCCGCTGTGGATTTTGGGGTCGAGCCTGTACGGCGCGCAGCTCGCCGCCACGCTGGGCCTGCCCTACGCCTTCGCGTCGCACTTCGCGCCGGACGCGCTGATGCAGGCCCTGCAGGTCTACCGCGAGATGTTCCGGCCGTCGGCGCAGCTGCAGCGCCCCTACGCCATGGTCGGCGTGAACGTCATCGCCGCCGACACGGACGCGGAGGCGCGCCGGCTCTTCACCTCGCCCCAGCAGTCGTTCACGCACCTCGTGCGCGGCACGCGCGGCCAACTGCCGCCGCCCATCGACGACATCGAGAGCTACTGGTCGCCCATGGAGAAGATGCAGGCGTCCCGCATGCTGGCCTGCTCCTTCGTTGGCGCGGCGGACACCGTGCGGCAGGGTCTCACCGATTTCCTGGCACAGACTGGTGCGGACGAGCTGATCGTGGCGTCGGCGATTTACGACCACGCGGCGCGCCTGCGCTCGTACGAGATCCTGGCGAATGTGCGGGGGGCGATGCGGCGCGCATGACGTTGGGCCGCGCGCAAAAGAACAGGACCCACCGGGCAGTGTCTCACTTTGAATTTTGGCGCCCGGCGGAGCGATCCGCCGGGTGTCGCTAAATTACGGCCTTGGGTGGAGGCGGGACGTTCGGCCAGCGCTCCGCCATGGTGGCGCACGCTGCCTGCATGTGCTTGAACCGAGACACCGAATCCGTCGGCGCTGAATGGCGCACGCCCCAAAGGCGTCCACCATCAGGCACAGCTTGGGCTCGGGGAGCCCGTGAGTTTTTACCCCGTGACGGGAACCACGCGTTCGCCGCTGCCACAAATGGAGCAAGCGACGTAAGCGGGGGCGCGCCGCCGGTCGCGCCGCGTCTGGAATGGATCACGGAGATTCGAATGATGTCTCGTCTCGTTTTCGCGGGAGCCCTGGCGGCCGGCATGACGGTGGCTGGTACGACGCCCGCCTCCGCGGTAGCGCCCTATTGCACCAGTTTTGGGATGATCGACATCCTGTGCTCGGTCCCTCCCGGTGCCGTTCTGGTGGTAACGAAGGTGTGGCACGGCATCCCCAGGCCGGTTAGCGATGAAGCCACCGCGGAGGTCTGGGAATCCTCCGACGTCGACGGCGTGTGCAAGGAGGCTGCGCCGCGGCCGGGCATGTCGCTGGTCGGCAAGCAGGAGGTAGGCCAAGGCAGCCAGATCTTCGCGCCCAACAACAAGTGCCTGGAGGTCTACATCAAGGAGTGCAACGGCTACAATCGGGACTGCTCCTACTCGTTCAAGCCGGATGTCTACACTCGTGACGACTCTTCCTGCTGTGGATTTGGTCGGTAGGGTGCACCGGACGGGAAGGCGGCGGCGCTGACGCAGACGGAGCGTTCCCGCCGCCCTCACGATCACACGATCAGGGGCAGGTCAGTCCGACGTTGAGGGTTGTGCCGGACGTGGTGGCCGTCAGCCTGCCGGAACGGTTCTTCAGGCTGAACCGACATTCTTTGGTCTGCCCCCAAATAACGGCGACAGAAATGAAGGCTTCTTCATCGGTGGTCCCGAATGGAAAGCAGTGACTTTGGCCAACAGCGACGGCCGTTTTGTCCTCGTATGACCACCGGGTAGCGCCATACTCCGCAAATCCCATGCGAATGTTGGCCAGGTAAACGCCGTTTTGTTGGATGCAAACTTCGCCGAGTGTCCGTGAGTTGGCGGATGCCGTGCCTGCATTCAAGACAAGGATGGCGGCGACAAGCGTACCGAACGAGAGGGCGCAACGCATGCCAGAAACTCCATGGGTTGGTCGGCCGCCATGGCCGATGCGGATCCCCATTGGTGGCAATCACCCATTAAGAGTTCCGCACCCGTCCCGAAAAAACTTCGGATTGTAAGCGCCGCTGGCTGATGCCCTCGGAGGCTTGCTCGCCGCAGCCCACCAATCCCACCCCAGGCCGCCCGGCATCCGCCCGGCGGCCCTTTTCGTGCGTCACGCGCGTCGGCAAGGCCAGGGCGTTCGCGCCCGTGGGGCGTGGTGCGGGTCTGTGTACCCTGACGTGGAATTCCGCAGGCAGCGTGTTGCAACACGTTCAGACAGCAAAAAGGCCCGCCGGAGCGAGCCCGAAGCCTTGATTTCCAATGCTTTGGAAGTGGTTGGGGGACTAGGATTCGAACCTAGGCTGGCGGAGTCAGAGTCCGCTGTCCTACCGCTAGACGATCCCCCAATCCTCGGCGGTCCGCGGCGTTGCGTCGCGTTCCCCGTCGTGGGTGGCCCTTGTAACACCGTCCGTGGCGGTGGTGAAGACTTTTTTGCGGCTTCCTCCGCATTTTCGGCCGTGGTGCTCTTGCGGAAGTAGGGTTTCGCCCGCCATCTGGATCGGGCTATCATGGCGGGCTGAACAGAGCGGCCGGGACAGGCCGCCACGTGTGGGGAGGTGAGGTGGATCTGCAGGTGCACGGCATCCGGCGCGGCGATTCCGGGCTCGAGTCCGGACGCGATGCCGGCCGGACGGGGGCGTCGTCCGCGGCGCGTCCGGTGTATGCCGCGCTCGACCTCGGCACCAACAACTGCCGCCTGCTGATCGCCCGCCCGGCCCCTGGCGGCTTTCGCGTCATCGACGCCTTCTCGCGCATCGTCCGCCTGGGCGAGGGGCTGACGCGCAGCGACCGGCTGTCCGATCAGGCCATGGAGCGCACGCTGGAGGCACTGCGCGTGTGCGGCGCCAAGATCCGCCGGCGCGGCGTAACCGCCGCCCGCGCCGTCGCCACCGAGGCCTGCCGGCGCGCCGTCAACTGCGCCGAGTTCGTCGAACTGGTCGAGCGCGAGACCGGCATCGGCATCGAGATCATCTCCAGTCAGGAGGAGGGGCGGCTGGCGCTGGCCGGCTGCGCGGCGCTGCTGGACCCGGTGCACCGCTACGCGCTGGTCTTCGACATCGGCGGTGGTTCGACGGAACTGATGTGGCTTGCGGTGCCGGGGGACGGGCCGCCGCGCGTGCTGGACCAGGTGTCGATCCGCTGCGGCGTCATCGGGCTGACCGAACGCTATGGCGGCGACCGCATCGCGCGCGCCCAGTACCGCAGCATGGTGGAGGAGGTGGCGGCCGAGATCGAGCCGTTCGAGGAGCGCAACGGCATCCGTCGCCGGCTGGCCGAGGGGCAGGTGCAGATGCTGGGCACCTCGGGCACGGTGACGACGCTGGCCGGCTGCCACCTGGGCCTGCCGCGCTATGACCGGCGGGTGGTGGACGGCAGCCATCTGCGCGTCGAGCACGCCCGCGCGATCATAGGCAAGCTCGTGACGCTGGACTTCGACGGCCGGGCAGGGCATCCCTGCATCGGACCCGAACGCGCCGACCTCGTGCTGGCGGGCTGCGCGGTGCTGGAGGCGATCTGCGACTGTTGCCCGGTGGATCGCCTGCGCATCGCCGACCGCGGCCTGCGCGAGGGGATTCTCGTCGATCTGATCGGCGTGGCGCAGGACGGAAGGGAAGTCTAGGGGTATGGCTCAGAAACCGACGAACACGCGGCCGGGCGGCCGCCAGAAGACCGTGCGCGTGAAGACGGCGAACAAGCGCTCGCAGTCCTCCACCCGCTGGCTGGAACGCCACCTGAACGACCCCTACGTGGCCGAGGCGCAGAAGCGCGGCTTCCGCTCGCGCGCCGCCTTCAAGCTGCTGCAGCTGGACGAGAAGTTCCACCTGCTGGCGCCGGGGCAGCGCGTGGTGGACCTGGGTGCTGCGCCCGGCGGCTGGACGCAGGTGGCGGTGGAGCGGGTGCGGCCGGAAGAGACGGGCGGGCAGGTCGTCGGCCTGGACATCCTGCCCATGGACCCGCTGCCGCACGCCACCACCATGCAGGCCGACTTCCTGGAGGAAGGGGCGGACGAGCGGCTGAAGGCGGTGCTGGGCGGGCCGGCCAACCTCGTGCTCAGCGACATGGCCGCCAACACCACCGGGCACCAGCAGACCGACCACCTGCGCATCATGGCGTTGGCCGAGGCCGCCTATGCCTTTGCCGAGGAGGTACTGGCACCGGGCGGCGCCTTCGTCTGCAAGGTGTTCCAGGGCGGCGCCGAGCGCGACCTGCTGGCCAAGCTGAAGCAGGATTTCGCGACCGTGCGCCATGCCAAGCCGGCGGCCAGCCGGGCGGACTCCTCGGAGACCTATCTGGTCGCCACCGGCTTCCGCGGCAGCACCCGGCGGGACGACGACGAGGAGCGGTAAGGGGCAATGCAACGATGACGGCCGCTCACTTCGCCACGCACTTCGCGACCCTGGCGCGCTACAACCGCTGGGCCAACGGGCTGCTCTTCGCGGCGTGCGAGGAGGCGGGTGAGGAGGTGTGGCGGCCGGAGGTCGGGGCCTTCCACGGCTCGGTCCTGGGGACGCTCAACCACATCCTGGTGATGGACCGGCTGTGGCTGGGGCGGGTCGTGGGACGCGACTTCGGGTTCCAGGGGCTGGACGAGATCGTGCACGGCGATCTCGCGGCGCTGGCCGGCGCGCGGGAGGAGTTCGACGACGCCATCGTCGCGGCGGTGGACGAACTGGCCGAGGACGATTTCGCCCGCGTGGTGGAATACGCCATCACCGGCGGCGGCACGGCGCGGGAGCCGCTGTGGCTGCTGCTGGCCCACCTGTTCAACCACCAGACCCACCACCGCGGGCAGGTGACCGACGCGCTGACCCGCGCGGGGTACGAGATCCCATCGCTCGACCTCGTCGCCTTCTGGCGGGCGGTGGGTGCGGACCACGCGGCCGAGAGCGTGGGTGTGAGCATGGCTGGGGTGCGGTAACCGCGACACTTTGTGGGTACCGGGCCTTCACAAGCCCATCTGCTTGTGTATAGTGCCGCAAATTTGCGGGAGACGGCCTATGTCGCGTGTGCTTGAGATCCGAGAAGCCCTCACCTTCGACGATGTGCTCCTGGTGCCGGCGGAATCGTCGGTGCTGCCGGGGGACGTGGACACGCGCACGCGGCTGACCAAGTCCATCGAGCTGGGCATCCCGCTGCTGTCCTCGGCCATGGACACGGTGACGGAAAGTGCCTTGGCCATCGCCATGGCGCAGGCCGGCGGCATCGGCGTCATCCACCGCAACCTGGACATCGAGCGGCAGGCGGAAGAGGTCCGCAAGGTCAAGCGGTACGAAAGCGGCATGGTGGTGAACCCGATCACCATCACGCCCGGCTCCACGCTGGCCGACGCGCTGAACATCATGGCGGCCTACAAGATCTCCGGCATCCCGGTGGTCGAGAGCATGGACGCCCGCGGCACCGGCAAGCTGGTCGGCATCCTCACCAACCGCGACGTGCGCTTCGCCACCGACCCCAAGCAGCCGGTCAGCGAGCTGATGACCAAGAAGCTGGTCACCGTGCGCGAGGGCGTGAGCCAGGACGAGGCCAAGCGCCTGCTGCACCAGCACCGCATCGAGAAGCTGCTGGTGGTGGACGAGGACTACCGCTGCATCGGCCTCGTCACCGTGAAGGACATTGAGAAGGCGCAGGCCTACCCCCACGCCTGCAAGGACGACAAGGGCCGCCTGCGCGTCGCCGCCGCCACCGGCACCGGGCCGGACGGTCTGAAGCGCGCCGAGGCGCTGTTCGACGCGGGCGTCGACGTGCTGGTGGTCGACACCGCGCACGGGCACTCGCACAAGGTGCTGGACCAGGTGCGCGCGGCGCGCAACATGTCCAACTACACGCAGGTCATCGCCGGCAACGTGGCGACCGGCGAGGCGGCCAAGGCGCTGATCGACGCCGGTGCGGACGCCGTGAAGGTGGGCATCGGCCCCGGCTCCATCTGCACCACGCGCATCATCGCCGGTGTCGGCGTGCCGCAGCTGACCGCCATCATGGACGTGGTGGACGAGTGCCGGAAGCAGGGCATCCCGGTGATCGCCGACGGCGGCATCAAGTTCTCCGGCGACCTCGCCAAGGCGATCGCCGCCGGTGCCGACTGCGCCATGCTGGGCAGCCTGTTCGCCGGCACCGACGAGAGCCCGGGCGAGGTCATCCTGTACCAGGGCCGCTCCTACAAGAGCTACCGCGGCATGGGGTCGGTGGGCGCCATGGCGCGCGGCTCGGCCGACCGCTACTTCCAGCAGGAAGTGTCGACCATGAAGCTGGTGCCCGAGGGTGTCGAGGGGCGCGTGCCGTACAAGGGCCCGGTGTCGGCGGTGATCCACCAGCTGATCGGCGGCCTGCGCGCCGCCATGGGCTACACCGGCAACAGCACCATCCCGGAGATGCAGACGAAGAGCCAGTTCGTGCGCATCACCAACGCCGGCCTGCGCGAAAGCCACGTGCACGACATCACCATCACCAACGAATCGCCGAACTATCGCCAGGGCTAACGCCCAGGCTTTCCCGATCGGTTGGCGGCCATTGCAAAGATGAACTCTTTGTAATGGCCGCAACTTTTTCTACGCCCCGCTGTTTCTGGTGGATCGTTCCATTCGGAGGTCTGCCATGGACAAGGATCGTATCGAGGGTGCCGGCAAGAAGATGAAGGGCAACCTGAAGGAAGCCGCCGGCAACCTGACGGGCGACGAGAAGCTGCGCACCGAAGGCAAGATGGACAAGGCCGAGGGCCGCGCCCAGAACGCCGTCGGCGGCGCCAAGGACGCCGTGCGCGACACGCTGGATCCCGATCGCAAGACGCGCCCGTAACACCGTAGGTTGGTGCCAAGCCGCAGGCGCGGTCCAACACCCTCTCTTCAGGGGAACGGTGTTGGGCCGCGCTGGCGCTTGGCCCAACCTACGACGTCTGATCTGTCAATCCGCCTGCGCCACGGTGGCGCGTTCCATCAGGGCCTTCCATTCCGTCAGGGTGACGAAGCGCACGCCGGCCAGCTTGGCGCGGGTGAGGATGTTGGGCAGCGCCTCCACCGTGTTGCGGTGGTTGGAGTGCATGAGGATGACCGAGCCCGGCGTCAGGTCGCGCATCACGCGATCCTCCACCACGGCGGCGGGGATGTCGCGGTAGTCCTTGGAATCGATGGTCCACAGGATCGTCTCCAGGCCGTTGGCCCGGGCGATGGACAGCGTGTGCTCGTCGTAGGAGCCGAAGGGCGGGCGGAACCAGCGCGGCGCCACGCCGGCCGCCGAGAGCAGCGTGTTGGTCCGGCGCAGCGCCGCGTCCTGCTGCTGCGGATCCTGGGTGATCAGGCGCACGTGCTCGTAGGTGTGGTTGCCGATCTCGTGGCCGGCGGCGGCGATCTCGCGCAGCAGGCGCGGGTGCTTCGCGGCGTTGCGGCCGACCACGAAGAAGGTGGCGACCGCGTCGTGCTCGGCCAAGATGCGCAGGATCTCCGGGTCGTTGGCGGCGTCCGGGCCGTCGTCGAAGGTCAGCGCCGCGATGTTCTCGCGCAGGTGCTGCGGTGCCAGGACGATGCTGGCGCCGGGGTACAGGTGGGCGGTCAGGAAGTCCGCCTTGCCGTGCCGGGCGACGTAGCTCAGCTCGGCCGCACGGGCGGGCAGCGTGGGCGACGACAGGGCGGCCAGCAGGAACGCCAGCGCCAGGATCAGGCGGCTCACAGGACTCTCCCCAGGAACAGGAGGGGGCCGCGCTCGACCGCCTCGGTGAAGCCGTTGCGGGCGTAAAAGGGCACGTTGCGGGCACCGGCGCCGGTCACCACGTGCACGCCCGGCCGACCTTCGGCCCGGCAATCGGCGGCGAAGGCCTCGACCAGGGCGGCGCCGACACCGGTGCCGCGCCGGTCCGGGCGGACGTTGACGTGCAGGTGCGCCGGGAAGCGGGGGAAGAGGTCGGCGAAGGCGTCGTATTTCGGGATGGTGCGGAACAGCTCCGCCGCCGCGGCGCTGTCGCGGCAGCCGGTGAGGTAGCCGGCGATGCGGCCGTCCTCGTCGCGCTGGAACAGCACGTCGTGCGGCGCGTGGGTCACGTACCAGCCGGTCCAGGTGCGCAGGAAGGCCGAGCGCTCGGCGTCGGAGGCGAAGGACGTGCGGACGCTGGAGGCGAAGAAGATCTCTTCGAGCGCGGCCAGCGCGGCCGCCGGGTCGGCGGCCTCGGTCAGACGGACGATCACGATCGGCTACGGCTGGCGCTGGGCGGTGTGGAAGGTGGACGGCACCGCGCGCGGGACCAGCATGGTGTAGCGGCCGCGCGCCTTCATGACGCCCGCCGCCTCGGCGGCGTCGTTGCCGGGGCCCCAGAAGAGGTCGCCGCGCACCGGCCCCTTGATGGCGCCGCCGGTGTCCTGCGCCACCACGAGGCGCTTCAGCTCGCCGCCGGGGACGGGGGCCTCCTTCAGCTCCAGCCACAGGGGCACGCCCAGCGGCACGTGGCTGGGGTCGACGGCGAGGCTGCGGCCGGGGACCAGCTGCGTGTTGAGGGCGCCGCGGGCACCCACGTCGCCGCCGCGCTGCTTGAAGAAGACGTAGGACGGGTTGAGGTTCATCACCTGCCGCGCCTTCTGCGGGTTCTCCTTCAGCCAGCGGCGGATGAGCTGGAGCGTCACGTCCTGCGGCGTGGCGATGCCCTGGTCGATCAGGTAGCGGCCGATCGGGTAGTAGGAGTGGCCGTTCTGCCCGGCGTAGTGGACGCCCACGACGCTGCCGTCGGTCATGCGCACGCGGCCGGAGCCCTGGATCTCCAGGAAGAAGGCGTCGATGGGGTCGTCCACCCACATCAGCTCGTACCCCTTGCCGCGCAGCGCCCCGGCCTCGATGCGGGCACGGGTCGGGTAGCCCTTCTTCGGGCGCGGCGGCACGCGGTAGACCGGCACGTTGAAGCGGTCGGTGCGCGTCCAGGAGCCGTTCAGCTCGATCTCGTAATAGCCGGTGAACAGCCCCTCGGTGCCGGAGCCCAGCGCCACGGGCGTGAAGTGCGCCTCGAAGAAGCGGCGGGCGGTCTCGGTGTCGGAGGCAGGCAGGGCGCGGGCCGCGTCGCAGGCCGGGCGCCAGTTGGCGACGCGGCCGGCGTTGCCCAATTGGCGCTCGTCCGGCTGGCTGCGCATCCAGCCGCAGGTGCGCTGGAAGGCGGACAGGGCGGGGGCGTGGTCGTCCTCCACCCAGCCGGTCAGGCCGCGGAAATCCTCGGCGACCTGATCGAGGGACGGGCGCAGGTACGCCGAGGTGGTCTGCGGTCCGCCGGAGGGGGCGTTCGCCGCGCATCCGGCCAGGGCGGCCACCGCAAAAAGACCGGAAACCCGCGCCAGCACCCGCCACACGCCGCCCACGCCCGCCAACGCCATCGCGCACCCCGTTCCGGCCCCTGCCGGCTAAACTGTGAAGAAGCGTCCTTCGTCTTGCCTCTACTGAGGCGACAGAAAGGATCGTCCATCATCTTTATGCGAGCGCACGAAAAAGGGTCAACGAATCTCGATAATGCAAAGTGAACGCGAAGCGGTTGTCACAGCCGCCGCGCCGCCCGGGTTGCATTGGCCGGACGCAACCGTTTGATTCCTATATCGTTCGGGGTAGAACCGCACGAAGGCGCGAATGTCGGGCGAATGCCGCGGGAACCCGATTGCAGGGTGGCCGGGGCAGCCCTGCGGCGACTCGACGCCGGTGAGGGATGACAAGCGGCCCGGAAACGGGTTATCGACCACCGGGGGAGCGTAGTAGCGCCCCCGCCGTCCCGATAGGAGCCGTTATGACCCCCGCTGCCCGCCTTCAGGCGGTGATCGACCTGCTGACCGAGATCGACGCCACCCCGCGCCCCGCCGACGCGGTGATGAGCGCCTTCTTCCGCGCCCGGCGCTACATCGGCTCCAAGGACCGCAACGCCGTCGCCGAGACCGTCTACGCCATCCTGCGCCGCCACGCCCGCCTCGCCTGGTGGCTGGAGCGCGAGAGCCACGAGGCGTCGCCGCGCGCACTGACCATCGCCAACGCCATCCTGGGCGAGGGCAAGCCGGCCGCCGTGGTGCTGGAGCTGTTCAGCGGCGGCAAGTTCGCGCCCGACACGCTGAACCCCGGCGAGCTGAAGCTGGCCCGCGCGCTGGACACCCACACGCTGGACCACCCGGCCATGCCGGAGACGGCGCGCGTCGAGTGCCCGGAGTGGGCGGAAGGGCCGATGCGCGGCGCGCTGGGCAACCGCTTCGCCCCTGAGATGGAGGCGCTGCTGGGCGCCGCGCCGCTGGACCTGCGCGTCAACCCGATCAAGGCGACGCGCGAGCAGGCGCAGGCGGCGCTGGCCAAGGCCGGCATCACGGCGGAGCCGACGCGCTGGTCGCCGTTCGGCCTGCGCGTCAAGGGCCGGCCGCCGCTGGCCGGCGTCGACGCCTTCAAGAACGGGCTGGTCGAGATCCAGGACGAGGGCTCCCAACTGGTGGCCGTGGCGACGGCGCCGAAGCCCGGCCATCAGGTGGTGGACTTCTGCGCCGGGGCCGGCGGCAAGACGCTGGCGCTGGCCGCGCTGATGAACAACAAGGGCCGCGTCGTCGCCTGCGACGTGCTGGAAAAGCGCCTGAAGCGCGCCGGCGAGCGTTTCCGCCGCGCCGGCCTGCACAACATCGAGCCGCACCCGCTGACCAGCGAGCGCGACCCGTGGGTGAAGCGGCACAAGCGCAAGTTCGACCGCGTGCTGGTCGACGCACCGTGCACCGGCACCGGCACGTGGCGCCGCAACCCGGACAGCCGCTGGCGCCAGCTTGGCCCCGGCCTGGAGCAGCTGACGCCGCTGCAGGCGAGCATCCTGGACAGCGCGGCACGGCTGGTGAAGCCGGGCGGGCGGCTGGTCTACGCCACCTGCTCCATGCTGCCGGAGGAGAACGAGCGGCAGGTGGAGGCCTTCCTGGAGACCCACCCCGACTTCACCGTGAAGCCGGTGGCCGAGGTGTGGGCCGAGGAGAACGCCGGCCCCTGCCCGGTGGACGGCCCCTACCTGCGCCTGAGCCCGGCCCAGCACGACACCGACGGCTTCTTTGCCGCCGTGATGGTGCGCAAGGCCGAGGAAGCGGCGGAGGAGCCGGCCGAAGCGGGCGCCGAGCCGGGCGAAATGTAACCGGATGCAACCGGATGCAACACTTTTCGGGAAGTGTTGCATTCGGGGGCACCGTGCCGTGGCGGCGGGTGCACGGCAGGGCAATCGCTTGAAGGCCCCTCTCCCTTGAGGGGGCGACGCCGAAGGGCGTCGCGGTTGGGGTGAGGGTGGTTACGGCCGGCTGGCCGGAAAACAGAGGCTTTATCCTGGCTGCCGCCGGTTACGACCCCTCATCCCAACCCTTCTCCCTCAAGGGGAGAAGGGCTTTATTAGGCCATCGACCGGCCAAGCAATTACCCTGAGGCGCACGTCGCCTCAGTATCGCACTCACCATGGCCGTCTTTAGGAATATTGTCAATCCGGTGGTGCCCTGCGGATCCGGCCTTCTTCGTTGGGCGTTGCGCTGGTATGAGCGTCGGACGGGATTGGCGGAGGAGGCGGCCGGATGAAGGTCATCATTTGCGGCGCGGGGCAGGTCGGCGCCAGCATCGCCCGGCACCTGTCGTCCGAGAACAACGACGTCACCGTGATCGACATCGCCACGGAACTCGCCCAGCGCATGGACGAGAGCCACGACGTGCGCGGCTTGGTCGGGCACGCCTCGCACCCCGACGTGCTGGCGGAGGCCGGGGCGGCGGATGCCGACATGCTGATCGCCGTCACCCATTCCGACGAGGTCAACATGGTGGCCTGCCAGGTGGCGCATTCGGTGTTCGGCGTGCCGATGCGCATCGCCCGCATCCGGCAGCACGCCTACCTGAAGCCGGAGTGGAAGCAGCTCTTCGCGCATGAGCACATGCCGATCTCCGTCATCATCTCGCCGGAGATCGAGGTGGCCCGCGGCATCGCGCGGCGCCTGCGGCTGCCGGGCGCCTTCGACATGGTGCCGATGGCGGGGGGCAAGGTGCATCTGGTGGGCGTGCACTGCACCAGCCGGTCGCCCCTGCTGGACACGCCACTGCGCCGGCTGACCGAGACGTTCCCCGAACTGAGGGCGGTGGTGGTCGCCGTGTTCCGCGACGGGCGCGGCTTCGTGCCCAAGGGCAACGACACGCTGAAGCTGGGCGACGACATCTATTTCGTCAGCCGCACGGCCGACATCGACACCGTCGTCGGCATGGCCGGGCACCGGGAAAGCGTGGCGCGCCGGCTGGTCATCGTCGGCGGCGGCAACATCGGATTCAATCTGGCGCGGATCGTCGAGAACGAGATGCCCGGCGTCTCGCTGAAGATCGTGGAGGTCAACGCGGCGCGGGCCGAGTTCATCTCCCGCTCGCTCCAGCCCAGCACGGTGGTGCTGAAGGGCGACGGGCTGGACCGCGAGGTGCTGGAGGAGGCGCACGCCGGCCGCGCCGAGACCATCGTCGCCGTGACCAACGACGACGAGACTAACGTCTTCGCCTCGCTGCTGGCCAAGCAGGCGGGGTGCCAGCGGGCCATCACGCTGCTGAACAAATCCTCCTACGAGCCGATCATCGCCGCGCTGGGAATCAACGTGGTGGTCAGCCCCGGCGCCGTCACCGTGTCGTCGATCCTGCGCCACGTGCGGCGCGGCCGCGTCGCCGCCGTGCACACCCTCGGCGAGGGCTTCGGCGAGGTGGTCGAGGCGGAGGCGCTGGAGACCTCGCGGCTGGTCAGCGCGCCGCTGGGCAAGATCGGCCTGCCGCACGGCATGCTGATCGGCGCCATCGTGCGCGGCGACGAGGTGATCATCCCCAACAGCCAGACCAAGATCCAGCCGCACGACCGCGTCATCGTCATGGCCACCGCCAATCTGGTGCGGAAGGTGGAACGGATGTTCGCCGTGGGGCTGGAGTTCTTCTGACGGTCCGTTTCGCGTAGGTTGGGCTTGAGCCGACCTGCGGCCGTTCCACGACGCTGTTCCTCTAGGCCGTTCCACGACGTTCCCTTCCAAGGCTGCCCACCCGCCATGCCCAATTTCCGGCCGGTCCTGTTCGTCGTGTCCATCCTGCTGCTGGCGCTGGCGGCGACGATGCTGATTCCCGCCGGGGTGGACGCGGTCTACGGCAATCCCGACTGGAAGGTGTTCCTGGGATCGGCCGGCTTCACCGGGGCGTGCGGCGGCGCGCTGGCGTTGGCGACGCGCTGCCGGATGCGCGGCGGGCTGTCGCTGCGCCAGGCGTTCCTGCTGACGCCGCTGAGCTGGTGCGCGACCGCCGCCTTCGCCGCCGTGCCGTTCCAGTTCTGCCACTTTCCCGACCTGTCGCTGAACTACGCCAACGCGTTTTTCGAGACGATGTCGGGGCTGACCACCACCGGGGCGACGGTGCTGGTGGGGCTGGATTCGACGCCGGAGGGAATCCTGCTGTGGCGGGCGCTGATCCAGTGGCTGGGCGGCATCGGCATCGTCGCGGTGGCGATCGCCGTGCTGCCGGCGCTGCGCGTCGGCGGCATGCAGCTGTTCCGCACGGAATCGTCCGACCGGTCGGCGAAGGTGCTGCCGCGCGCGCAGCAGATCGCCAAGGCCATCGGCGGCGTCTATGCCGGGCTGACCGTGGTGTGCGGGCTGAGCTACTGGGCGGCCGGCATGACGCCGTTCGAGGCGGTGGTGCACGCGCTGACCAGCGTGTCGACCGGTGGCTATTCGACGTCCGACAGTTCCATCGGGCATTTCGACAGCCCGGTCCTGCACTGGCTGGTGACCTTCTTCATGCTGGCCGGCAGCCTGCCCTTCGTGCTGTACGTGCGCACGCTGACCGGGCAGACCGACGCCCTGTGGCGCGACAGCCAGGTGCGCTCCCTGCTGGTGTTCCTGGCGGCGGTGATCCTGCCGCTGTCGGCGTGGCTGACGTGGCGCAGCGATTACGCGTTCCCGGACGCGCTGCGGCTGGTGGCGTTCAACGTGGTGTCGGTGGTCAGCACCACGGGATACGCGCTGACCGACTATAGCCTGTGGGGCAATCTGGCGGTGGGCGTGTTCTTCGGCCTGACGTTCATCGGCGGCTGCACCGGGTCGACGTCCGGCGGCATGAAGATCTTCCGTTTCGAGGTCATGGCGGTTCTGCTGCGCACGCACTTCCTGCGCCTGCTGTACCCGCGCGGCGTGTTCCCGCGGCAGTACGGCAACCGCCTGCTGGACGACGACGTGCTGGGCTCGGTCATCGTGTTCTTCGCGCTGTTCTTTTCGGCCTACAGCCTGCTGACCATCGCGCTGATGGCCTTCGGGCTGGACTTCATCACCAGCGCCAGTGCCGCGGTCACGTCGCTGGCCAACGTGGGGCCGGGGCTGGGCACCATCATCGGGCCGGCCGGCAATTTCTCGACGCTGCCCGATGGTGCCAAGTGGCTGCTGTCGTTCGGCATGCTGCTGGGGCGGCTGGAGCTGTTCACCGTGCTGATCCTGTTCATGCCGCAGTTCTGGCGGAGCTGAAGGGGCATCCCCCACCCAAGTGACGCCGCGCCCGCACCCGTCCGCGCCGGCCGGTCGCCTTTCCCCCGTTCGACGCGGCGGACCGGCGGGCGTAGCCTCTGGGCCATCACCACGAAAAGGGAGGGTGCCATGCTGCGCGCGACGATGATCCTGCCGGCGGCCCTGGCCGTGCTGGCCGCCGGGACCGTGCCGCCGGCACTCGCCGGGTCGGCCGGCGAGCATGCGGTCCACACCGGCGAAACCCTGCAATGGGAGCCGTTGCGCGCGCTGCCCGCCGGGGCGCAATGGTCGGTGCTGGCCGGCAACCCGGCCGAACCCGGCCCCTTCGCCATCCGCGTGAAGTTCCCGGACGGCTACCGCGTGCCCGCCCACTGGCACTCGCAGGGCGAGACGGTGACGGTCATCTCCGGCACCTTCGGCATCGGCATGGGCCACGCCGGCGACCGCGACAAGGTGCAGGCGCTGCCGGCCGGCGGCTTCGCCTACATGCCGGCCATGCAGCCGCACTACGCCATCGTCACCGGCGAGACGGTGATCCAGGTCAACGGCATAGGACCGTTCGACCTGAACTACGTCGACCCGTCGCAGGACCCGCGCAAGCAGGTGGGCGCGACCCAGTAGAGCGACGCAGTAGAGGTCGCCCGCCGCGCCGCTGGAAATGCCCCGTCCCCGCACCACATCAGGTTTATGGCCTGACGTGGGGTGGAGGTGCTGTTTGACCATCATCCGCAATGCAGCACCCGGCGACGCCCTGCGGATCGCCCAGGTGCACGTGGCGAGCTGGCGCTCGACCTATCCGACGATGCTGCCGCCGCGCTACCTGCTGGGCCTGTCGGAGGAGCGTCTGCAGCGGCAATGGTACGCCATGCTGATCGACGAGGCGATCCGGCTGGGCCAGGGCACGGTGGTGGCCGACGATTCGCCCAACGGGCTGGTCGGCTTCGGCAGCTACGGCGCGCAGCGCACGCGGCTCGACGGCTATGCGGGGGAGTTCTACACGCTCTACCTGCTCGACGACGCCAAGGGGCTGGGGCTGGGACGGCGGCTGATGGCGGCCATGGCGGAGCGGCTGCTGGAGGTCGGCACGCGATCGGCCATCGTCTGGTGCCTGCGCGACAACCCGGTGCGCTGGTTCTATGAACGCCTGGGCGGCCAGCGCATCGGCGAGCGCCCGACCCACTTCGCCGGCACCGACCTTGTGGAGATCGCGTACGGCTGGCGGGACCTGGTTCCCCTGGCGCGCATGTCGGCCGACCCCGGGGTGCGGTGACGGGCGCGAGGATCAAACACGGATGCGCATGGATCGAGAAAATATATCTATCTCTCTCATCTGTGTTTATCTGTGTTCATCTGTGTCAAAGATCCCGTATTCTGCTGCGTGACTTTGTCGGCGAGGTTTGTTTTTGACACAGATGAACACAGATAGACACAGATGATATAAATAGATCGGCGTTCATCCGCGTCTCCTCATGCTTTCCCGGCATCGCAGGTCCGCGCATCGCGGCCGGAGCCTGCAAAGCGCTTGACCCGGCGGGCGGGGAGGGGCATCTAGCACGCTTCACCGCCCAGGAAGTATGCCGATGTCCGCCGAACGGGTCCTCATTCTCGATTTCGGGTCGCAGGTGACCCAGCTCATCGCCCGCCGCGTCCGCGAGGCCGGCGTGTACTGCGAAATCCACCCCTTCAGCATGACGGAAGAGCGCATCAAGGCGTTCGATCCGAAGGCCATCATCCTGTCCGGCGGTCCCGCATCGGTGACCGAGGCGAACGCGCCGCGGGCACCCGAGTGCGTGTTCGCCATGGGCGTGCCGGTGCTGGGCATCTGCTATGGCCAGCAGACCATGTGCCAGCAGCTGGGCGGCAACGTCGCCGGCTCCGACCACCGCGAGTTCGGCCGCGCCTTCATCGAGGTGAAGGAGACCTGCGCCCTGTTCGACGGGCTGTGGGAGACGGGTGCGCGCGAGCAGGTGTGGATGAGCCACGGCGACCGCGTGAACGCGCTGCCCGAGGGCTTCCGACCGGTGGCGGTGAGCGAGGGCGCGCCGTTCGCCGTGGTGGCCGACGACCGCCGCCAGTTCTACGGCGTGCAGTTCCACCCGGAGGTGGTGCACACCCCGCACGGCGCGCAGCTGCTGGCCAACTTCGTGCACCGGGTCGCCGGGCTGAAGGGCGACTGGACCATGGCCGCCTTCAAGAAGCAGGCGATCGAGCGCATCCGCGCGCAGGTCGGCACGGGCAAGGTGATCTGCGGTCTGTCGGGCGGCGTGGATTCGTCGGTGGCGGCCGTGCTGATCCACGAGGCGATCGGCGACCAGCTCACCTGCGTGTTCGTCGACCACGGCCTGCTGCGCGCGGGCGAGGCCGAGCAGGTCGTGCGCCTGTTCCGCGACAGCTACAACATCCCGCTGGTTCACCGCGACGCCAGCGATCTGTTCCTGTCGCGCCTCGCCGGCGTCACCGACCCGGAGGCCAAACGCAAGACCATCGGCG
>NZ_DASPMG010000331.1:0-10035 GCF_035627195.1 Azospirillum sp. | reverse complement strand
GTCGGCCAGGATCAGGTTCAGCAGGCGCGCCCGCTGCTCCAGCCCCGCCGCCAGCGCGCGGCCCTCGGCCGCCTCCAGCAGCAGCGGCATGGGATCCAGCTGCCAGGGCCGCTCCAGCCCCTGCGGGTCGCCGTGCACGTGGAAGGTGACGCCGTTGTCGGCGATCAGGCGCTGCCCGCGCTCCCAACGGCGGTTCATCTCCTCCGCCGGCAGCGCCGCCAGCCCCTCGACGAACTCCTCCCAATAGGGGCGCACGGTGCCGTCCGCCCCCATCATCTCGTCACAGCCGCCGACGGGGCGGGGATAGCCGTGGTGGAGCGGGAACGCCGCTCCCGTGCTGAGAGGTTCTGACGCGATGATGGGCACCGGGGATTGGAGTAAGCCGTCCCCCACGGTTACGTCAGCCGCAGGTCGAGCGTCAACGGGAACTCCGGATTGGGCTTCTCGGGCGCGGCGTTCAGCCCGCCCGGATGATGCCCGTGGTCGAAGAACCGCGCCCGGCGCCGCGCCTCCGCCTCGAAGGCGTTGACCGGGAAGGTGTCGTAGTTGCGCCCGCCCGGATGCGCCACGTGGTAGGTGCACCCGCCCACCGACCGGCCGTTCCAGCCGTCCACCACGTCGAACTCCAGGGGCGTGTGCACGCCGATGGTCGGGTGCAGGCACGACGCCGGCTGCCACGCGCGGTAGCGCACGCCGGCCACGAACTCACCCGGCCGGCCGGTGGGGTGCAGCGGCACGCGCCGGCCGTTGACGGCGATCCAGTGCCGTCCGGGCACGAGGTTGGACGCCTTCACCTGCAGCCGCTCCAGCGACGAGTCGACATAGCGCACGGTGCCGCCGCCGCCCGCCTCCTCGCCCATCACGTGCCAGGGCTCCAGCGCCGTGCGCAGCTCCAGCGTGGTGCCGGCCCGCTCGATGGTGCCGATGGCCGGGAAGCGGAACTCGAAGTGCGGGGCGTACCAGTCCTCCATGAAGGGGAAGCCGGCGCGCTTCATGTCGTCCAGCACGTCGCGGAAGTCGGCCCAGACGAAGTGCGGCAGCATGAAGCGGTCGTGCAGCGCGTTGCCCCAGCGCACCAGCGGGGCGGTGTAGGGCTTCGCCCAGAACCGCGCGATCAGCCCGCGCAGCAGCAGTTGCTGGGCCAGGCTCATGCGCGCGTGCGGCGGCATCTCGAAGGCGCGGAACTCCACCAGACCCAGGCGGCCGGTGGGGCCGTCGGGCGAATAGAGCTTGTCGATGCAGATCTCGGTGCGGTGCGTGTTGCCGGTGACGTCCACCAGCACGTTGCGCAGCACCCGGTCCACCAGCCACGGCGGCACCGGCGCGCCCAGCCCCGGCAGCTGGCCCAGCGCGATCTCCAACTCATAGAGCGCGTCGTCGCGCGCCTCGTCCACGCGCGGCGCCTGGCTGGTCGGGCCGATGAACAGGCCGGAGAACAGGAAGGACAGGCTGGGGTGGTTGATCCAGTAGCGGATCAGGCTGCCCAGCAGGTCCGGCCGGCGCAGGAACGGGCTGTCGGCGGCCGACGACCCGCCCACCACGATGTGGTTGCCGCCGCCGGTGCCGACGTGGCGCCCGTCGATCATGAACTTCTCGGTGCCCAGGCGCGACTGGTGCGTCTCCTCATAGACGCCCAGCGTGATGTCCTTCAGGTGCTCCCACGAGGTGGCGGGGTGCACGTTCACCTCGATCACGCCGGGGTCGGGGGTGACCTTGATGACGTTCAGGCGGCTGTCATGCGGCGGCGGGTAGCCCTCGACGTGCACCGGCATGCCGGTGGCGGCCGCCGCACCCTCGACCGCCGCGATCAGCTCGACGTAGTCCTCTGCCCGCTCGACCGGCGGCAGGAAGACGCACAGCTTGCCGTCGCGCGGCTCGACGCACAGCGCCGTGCGCACGTTGTCGGCGACGAGGCCGCGGTCGGTCTCCTTCACATCCTCCATCCGGCCGCGGCGCTGCTCCCCCTGCCCCCAGGTCGGCACCGGGGCGCCGGCGCGGTAATGCTGGCCGGCGTGCAGAGGATCGGGCAGCGGCGGTTCGGGCAGCGGCCCGCGGTCCTCGAACGGGTCGGCCTCGCTCAGGTGCGGGTACTCCGCCGGCGGGATCCACGGCAGGGAGTGCAGCGGCAGGCGGAAGCCCATGGGCGAATCGCCGGGCAGCAGGCACATGCGCTCCCGCCGCGTCGGCCACGGCCCCGTCACCCACCGGCGTCCGTCCGCCGCGTTCCAGCGCTGCAGAGGCAGCGCGTAGCCGACCACCGCGTCCAGCCCGCGCGAGAACACGCGCGCCAGCCGCGCCCGCTCCTCCGGGTCGTCCAGCTTGGCGTCGAAGGGATCGACGTTGGGCGGCAAGGCCTGCTCGCGCAGGATGTAGTGCACCGGGTCCTCGTAGGCCGGGCGCAGGTAGGCGGGATCGACGGTCAGCCGCTTGGCCAGCGCCTCGCCGAAGGCGCGCGCTGTCTCGGCGGTGGGCTGGTAGTCCACGGATTCGTCGGCGATCAGGTCGGGGTTCCGCCACAGCGGCTTGCCGTCGCTGCGCCAGTGCAGGGCGAAGGCCCAGCGCGGCAGCGATTCGCCCGGATACCACTTGCCCTGCCCGAAGGTGACCACCGCCCCCGGCGCGAAGCGGTCGCGCAGGCGCAGCAGCAGCTCCGCCGCGCGCACGCGCTTGGTCGGTCCCAGCGCCTCGGTGTTCCACTCCGCCCCGTCCATGTCGTCGATGGACACGAAGGTCGGCTCGCCGCCCATGGTCAGGCGCACGTCGCCGGCCTTCAGCCTGGCGTCGATGGCGTCCCCCAGCGCGTCGATGGCCTGCCACTGCGCGTCGGTGTAGGGCTTGGTGACGCGCGGCGTCTCATAGAGGCGCCTGACCTCCATGTGGTGGCCGAATTCGACCTCGCTCTCCTCCACCAGCCCGGTGATGGGCGCCGCACTGGTCGGGTCGGGGGAGCAGGCGAGCGGGATGTGCCCCTCCCCCGCCAGCAGGCCGGAGGTGGGGTCCAGGCCGATCCAGCCGGCCCCCGGCAGGTACACCTCGGTCCAGGCGTGCAGGTCGGTGAAGTCGGCCGGCGGCCCGGCCGGGCCGTCCAGCGGCTTCACGTCCGGCACCAGTTGGATCAGGTAGCCCGACACGAAGCGCGCTGCGAAGCCCAGGTGGCGCAGCACCTGCACCAGCAGCCACGCGCTGTCGCGGCACGATCCGGTGCGCTTGCCCAGCGTCTCCTCGCAGGTCTGGACGCCCGGCTCCATGCGGATGACGTAGCCGATCTCCGTCTGCAGGCGCTGGTTCAGCGCGACCAGGAAGTTGGTGGTCTGCTTCTCGCTGCGGTCCACCGTCTCCAGGAACGCCGCCAGCCCCGGCCCCGCCGGCTCGCACAGGCGGTAAGGCGCCAGCTCGTGCGCGAGGTCCGGGTGATAGGTGAAGGGGAAGGTCTCCGCACTCGGCTCCAGGAAGAAGTCGAACGGGTTCATCACCGACATGTCGGCGACGACGTCCACGGTGACCGTGAACTCCGTCGTGCGCTCGGGGAAGACCAGCCGGGCCAGCCAGTTCCCCTGCGGGTCCTGCTGCCAGTTGAGGAAATGCTCCTCCGGCGTGATCTTCAGCGAGTACGACAGGATCGGCGTGCGCGAATGCGGCGCCGGGCGCAGCCGCACCACCTGCGGCGACAGCATGACGGGCCGGTCGTACCGGTATTCGGTGCGGTGCGTGAGGCCGACGCGGATGGTCATCGCACGCTCTCCAGTTCAGGGATAGCTTCGTTCATGGGCAGGGGTGCTATGTCCTCGAAGGACCGGCGCAGCGCCTCGCCCCAGCGGCGGCGGATCTCCGCCAGATAGGGGTGCCCTTCGGTGAAGCGCTCCTGATAGCCGGGGACCAGCGTGTCGCGGCGGTAGCACATCATGTCGATGGGCAGGCCGACCGACAGGTTGGAGCGGATCGTGGAATCGAAGGAAATCAGCGTCAGCTTCGCCGCCTCCGCCAAGCTCATGCTCTGCTTCAGCAGGCGGTCGAACACCGGCTTGCCGTACTTCGTCTCGCCGATCTGGAAGTACGGCGTGTCCGGCATCGCCTCGATGAAGTTGCCGGCGGCGTAGATCTGGAACAGGCGCGGCGCCTCGCCCTTGATCTGCCCGCCCAGCAGCAGCGTGGCGTTGAAGTCGTAGTTGTGCTTCTTCAGGTGCTCGGCGTCGATGCGGTGCACCTCGCGAAACGCCTCGCCGGCCAGCCGCGCCACCTGGAACATGGTGGGGGCCTTCAGGATGTTGCCAGCCTTCTTGCCCCGCGTTCCCTCCTCCAGCAGCGACAGCGCCGCCTGCGTCACGGCCAGGTTGCCGGCCGACAGGAAGACCAGCGTCCGGTCCCCGTCCTTCGCGAAGACCTTCATCTTGCGGTACGTGGCGATGTTGTCGATGCCGGCATTCGTCCGGCAGTCGGAGGCGAAGACGAGGCCGTCGTTCAGCAACAGCCCGACGCAGTAAGTCATGATCACCCCGGCAGTGTTTCCCCGAACGGCAGCAACTCCCATGCCAGCGCCGCCCGGCCGCGCAACCCCACGGCCCTGCCCGCCCCGGTTGAGGGTCCACCGCCCGGAAGCGATGCACGGCGGCGCACACCGGGCGGTCGTTTGCCCGTTTTTCGGGCAATTCCCGCCTGGGGAACAAACGCCGCGGGCGAAGGTTACCCTGCGGCCCCGCACCCCTTCGGCACCCATGGACCCACGATGCAGACGTTCGGCATCCGCCACGTGACGACCTACCGCTACGCCAACCCGGTGACCTTCGGCGACCACCGGCTGATGGTGCGTCCGCGCGGCAGCCACGACATGAAGCTGCGCAGCAGCACGCTCACCATCAGCCCGCCGCCGACGTCGGTGCGCTGGCTGCACGACGTGTTCGGCAACTCCATCGCCGTCGCCTCCTTCGAGGGCTCGGCCACCGAGCTGTCCGTGATCAGCGAGCTGACCGTGGAGCATTACCCGCTGGAGGAGCCGGACTACACCGTGGAGGGCTTTGCGCGCACCTACCCCTTCAGCTACGCGGCGGAGGAAGCGCCCGACCTCGGCCGCACCATGCTGCGCCACTACCCCGACCCCGAGCACAAGGTGGACGAGTGGGCGAAGACCTTCGTCCTCCCCGACGCGCAAGCCGACGGCGGCCTCGTCGAGACGCGCACCATGCTGGAGCGCATGACCATGGGCATCAAGGAGGGCTTCACCTACGCCGCCCGCGACGCGGAGGGCACGCAGTCCCCGGTCGAGACGCTGGAGACGCGCAGCGGCAGTTGCCGCGACTTCGCGCTGTTGATGATGGAGGCGGTGCGCAGCCTGGGCCTCGCCGCGCGCTTCGTCAGCGGCTACCTCTACGACCCGGCGGTGGACGGGGCGGAGGCCGGCACGGTCGGCGCCGGGGCGACGCACGCCTGGGTGCAGGTCTACCTGCCCGGCGCCGGCTGGGTGGAGTTCGATCCGACCAACGGCATCATCGGCGGCAAGCACCTGCTGCGCGTCGCGGTGTCCCGCGACCCGTCGCAGGCGATCCCGGTGTCCGGCAGCTGGTTCGGCGCCCCGGCCGACTTCCTCGGCATGACGGTGGAGGTGAGCGTGACGGCGAATCCGTAGGTTGGGTTGAAACCCAACATCCTTCGCATGGCGAACACGTTGGGTTTTCGCTGGTGCTCAACCCAACCTACGAAACGGCCTGCAAGCGCAGCGGCGCCACCTTCTTCTCCGTCAGCGGCAGGTCGTAGGTGACGGTCGCCCCGTACGCCCCCGGATCGGTCGGATCCACGCGCACCTTGTCGAAGGCCAGCACGCGCGTGCCCAGCGTGAAGCCCTCCTTCAAATCGTGGGTGACCATGAAGACGGTCATCTTCTCCTCCGCCCACAGGCGCAGCAGCAGTTCGTACATCTGCGCCTTGGTGCCGGGATCGAGCGCGCCGAACGGCTCGTCCAGCAGCAGGACCTTGGGCTTCAGGATCAGCGCCTGCGCGATGGCGAGGCGCTGCTGCATGCCGCCCGACAGCTCCGCCGGGTATTTGCCGAGATGATTGCCAAGGCCCACCGCCTCCAGCACGCCGCGCGCCTCGTCCATGGCGGCGCGGCGGCGCGCGCCGAACAGCCGGCCGAGGAACCGCGAGCCCTGGAATTCGCGGCCCAGGATCACGTTCTCCAGCACCGTCAGGTGCGGGAAGACGGAATAGCGCTGGAACACCACGCCGCGGTCCGGCCCCGGCTCGGCCACCAGCGGCGCGCCGTCCAGGTCGATCGAGCCGCGCGTCGGCCGCTCCTCGCCCAGCAGCAGGCGCAGGAAGGTGGTCTTGCCGCAGCCCGAGGGGCCGACCAGCGCGCAGAACTCGCCGGACGGGATGTCCAGGTTGACGCGCTCCAGCACCACCTGGTTCGGGTATTCCATCCACAGGTCGCGGACGGTGACGGTGCTCATGACGAACCCTTTCCGGCCTTGAGCCACGGGAAGCACGCATCGTTGAAGCGGCGCAGAAGGTAGTCGGACGCGAAGGCCAGCAGCGTGATCCAGGCGACGTAGGGCAGGATGACGTCCATCGCCATGTAACGCCGCACCAGGAAGATGCGGTACCCCAGCCCCTCGGTCGCCGCGATGGCCTCGGCGGAGATGAGGAACAGCCACGCCGGCCCCAGCGACAGCCGCAGCGCGTCGGCCAGCCGCGGCACCACCTGCGGCAGCACCACCCGCACGACGATCTGCCACGTCGACGCCCCCAGAGTCTGCGCCTTGATCAGTTGCTCGCGCGGCATCTCGCCCACCCGCATGGCGAGGTCGCGGACCAGGAACGGCGCCACGCCCACCACGATCAGCACCACCTTGGACAGCTCGTCCAGGCCGAAGACGATGAACAGCACGGGCAGCACCGCCATCGGCGGCACCATGGACAGCATGGCGACGAACGGCGACAGCCCCGCCCGCACGTAGGGGATCAAGCCCATGCCGATGCCGATCACCAACGCCAGCGCCGTCGCCACGCCCAACCCCAGGCCCAGCCGGTGCAGGCTGGCGACCGTGTCCACCCACATCAGGTAGTCGCCGGTCCGCGCGTCGGGCGAGAAGGCCATGCGCCCCACGGCGGCGACCATGCCGGACAGCGGCGGCAGCAGCTTGTCGTTGGGGTTCTCCGCCAGCCGCAGCGCCGAGGCCACGCCATAG
This sequence comes from Azospirillum sp., assembly GCF_035627195.1. Lineage (GTDB taxonomy): Bacteria > Pseudomonadota > Alphaproteobacteria > Azospirillales > Azospirillaceae > Azospirillum. The sequence continues at coordinate 2,854 of NZ_DASPMG010000331.1, read as the reverse complement.
GCCGCGCACGCCGCCAGGAACGGGAGGGCGCCCCAGAACAGGACGCCTCCCCGGCCGGGGCGCCGGTTGATGATCCGGCGCATCGATCAGAGCTTCCCGTCGGCGGCGAGCTTCATCGCGTCCGCGTCAAAGCGCAGCTTGACGTTCTTGGCGTCGCCCAGCACCACGCCGGCCGGGAAGGCGATGCCCACCGCGTCGCGGCTCTTGGCACCCTCGCCCAGCAGGCCGTGGTCGAAGGAGAAGGTGCGCACGAGGTCCATGGTCTTGATCAGGTCGCCGCCGGTGGCGAAGGCGGCACCCTCGGCCGGGGTGTAGAACATCTTCGTGGTCGCCAGCTGCGCCTGATAGCCGGCGAGGTCGGTGCCCGACGCCTTCGCCATCGCCTCCAGCGCCGCCTTGCCGGCCGGCGTGTCGGGCTTGGTCATCAGGCCCATGATCTCGTACCACGCCCCCACCAGCGCCTTGGCGAGGTTGGGGTTGTCCTTCAGCGTGGCGGTGTTGACGACCATCAGGTCGATGATCTCGCCCGGCACCTTGGAGCTGTCGAAGACCATGGTGGCGCCCGGCGCCTTCGCCACCTCGCTCAGCTGCGGGTTCCAGGTGACGGCGGCGGTGACGTCGGCGGACGAGGTGAAGGCCGACACGATGTCGGCGTCGGCGGTGTTCACCACCGTCACGTCCCGCTCCTTCAGCCCCACCGAGTCCAGCGCGCGGGCCAGCAGGTAGTGGGACACCGACAGCTCGACCAGATTGACCTTCTGGCCCTTGATGTCCTTGAGCGTCTTGCCCTTCTTCAGCACCACGCCGTCGTTGCCGTTGGAATAGTCGCCGGCGATCAGGGCGGTGGTGTCGACGCCGCCCGCCGCCGGGATGGTCAGCGCGTCCATGTTGGTCATGACGCAGCCGTCGAAGGCGCCGGCCGTGTACTGGTTGATGGACTCGACGTAGTCGTTGATCTGCACGATCTCGACCTTGATGCCGTACTTGTCGGCCCACTTCTTCATGATGCCGCTGTCGGCGGCGTAGCCCCACGGCATCCAGCCGGCGTAGATCGACCACGCCACGCGGAAGTTCTTCTTCTCCGCCGCAAACGAGGGGGACTGGGCGGTGACCACAACGGCCGCCGCGAGGGCCACGCCGCACACGACGCGCTTGAGCAAGGTCCGCATCTGCAAAGCTCCTTCAATCCTGAGAGTGGTTACCGCGCCAGCCAGCGGCGCCAGCCGCCGAAGCGGGTGATGTCTTCCGCGCCCTTCAGCGCGATGGGTTCGCACACGAAGCCCTTCACCGCCCCGCCGTCCTCCAGCGTGATGGTGCCGATCGCCATGGGTGCGGGCACCTCGGCCACGAAGCGGCCGAAGGCCGCCTCCTCCAGCTCCCACACCTCCAGCTCGATGCCGCCGGCCCCGCTGGGGTCGCGCACCAGTCCCGGCTTGGCCGGCACCGTCCCGGCCAGCGCGTAGAGGCGGTAGCCCTCGGCCGTGCGCGCCGTGCGCACCAGCCGCGCCCCGCAGCCGGTCAGCTGGGGGTTGAGCGGCTGCCCGGTCAGGTGCGCGCCCACGACGGCGAGACGCACCGTGCCCGGTGCCGCCCGCTCCACGTCCGGCGCCGGACCCGCCGGCAGATGGCCGGTGGCGCCGATGGGCAGCACCTGCGCGCGGTGGAGGCGGTCGCCCAGCGCCGCCAGCGCCCCGTCGGCGAAGGCCCGGCCGATCAGCGTGACGCCGAACGGCAGGCCGTTGGCGCGGAACCCGGCCGGCACGGCGATGGCCGACAGGTCCATCAGGTTCACGAAGTTGGTGTAATAGCCCAGGTTGCTGTTCAGCCGCACGGGATCGGCCAGCACGTCGTCGATGGTGTAGGTGGTGCCGGTGGTGGGCAGCAGCAGCACGTCCATCTTCGCCCACTCCGCCTCCGCCCGGCGGATCAGCTCGGCGAGTTTGTAGAAGCCGGTGAAGGCGTCGGCGGCGCCGATCTTTTCAGCACCCAGGACGATGCCGCGCACCACCGGGTGGATGGCCTCGGCGTTCGTCTCGGCGAACGACCGGATGGCCGCCAGCCGCTCCGCCACCCACGGACCCGAATAGAGAAGCTGGGCCGCGTCGCGGAACGGTGTGAAATCCACCGCCACCCGCGTGCCGCCCAGCGCCTCCAGCCGGTCGGCCGACGCGGCGAACAGCGCGGCGGCCGCCTCGTCACCGAAGAACTCCAACCCGTCCGCCGGCACGCCGAAGCGGAAGCCCGGCGGCAGGGCCGCCGGCAGCGCCACCCCGGCGGGTGCGGCGCGGGAATACGGGTCGGCCGCGTCGAACGCCCCGGCCACGCCCAGCACGGCCAGCGCGTCGCCCGCCGTGCCGGCGAAGATCGACACGCAGTCCTGCGTGCGGCAGGCCGGCACCACGCCCGCGGCGCTGATCATGCCCTTGGTCGGCTTCAGCCCGACGATGTTGTTGAAGGCCGCCGGCACCCGGCCCGACCCCGCCGTGTCGGTGCCCAGCGCGAAGCTGACCAGCCCCGCCGCCACCGCCACGCCGGAACCGGAGCTGGACCCGCCCGACACATAGCGCGGGTCGAACACCGACGAACACGCGCCATAGGGCGAGCGCGTGCCGACCAGCCCGGTGGCGAACTGGTCCAGGTTGGTCTTGCCGATCAGGATGGCCCCCGCCGCCTCCAGCCGCTCCACCACGGTGGCGGAGCGGTCGGGGGTGTAGGCGAACTCCGGGCACCCCGCCGTGGTCGGCAGGCCGGCCACGTCGATGTTGTCCTTCACCGCGAAGGGGATGCCGAACAGCGGCAGGCGCTCCCCCGCCCGGCGCCGCGCCTCGGCGGCGGCCAGCCGCTCGGCGGTCTC
>NZ_DASPMG010000330.1:0-12156 GCF_035627195.1 Azospirillum sp. | reverse complement strand
CGCCGCCGCCGCCGCCGCCGCCGCCGGCGAGCCGCGCCGGGCCCGGCCGTTCGGCCCGCGCGTCCTGGTGCTGGCGCCCACGCGCGAGCTGGCGCGGCAGGTCACCGTGTCCGCCCGCAACTACGTCAAGTTCCGCCGGCTGTTCATCGTCGACGTGCTGGGCGGCGCGCCGTTCGGGCCGCAGGTCCGCGATCTGTCGCGCTCCGTCGACGTGCTGGTCGCCACGCCGGGCCGCCTGCTCGACCACATGCGCCGCCGCACCGTGCGCTTGGACGAGGTCGAGGTTCTGATCCTCGACGAGGCGGACCGCATGCTCGACATGGGCTTCTCCGAGGACATCGAGGCGATCGGCGCCGCCTGCCCGGCGGACCGCCAGACCCTGCTGTTCACCGCCACGCTGGACCAGCGCATGGAGCGGGTCGCCCGCGGCCTGCTGCGCGACCCGGCCCGCGTCGCCGTGGAGAGCACGCCGCAGAGCGCGCCGAAGATCGAGCAGCGCGTCCTGCACGCCGACGACCTGCACCACAAGCGCCGCCTGCTGCGCCACTTCGCGGCGTCGGACGAGGTGCGCAAGGCCATCATCTTCGCCGCCACCAAGCGCGACGCCGATGAGCTGGCCGAGCAGCTGAGCGCCGACGGCCACGCCGCCGCCGCCCTGCACGGCGACATGCGCCAGGAGGCCCGCACCCGCACGCTGGGCAAGCTGCGCGACGGGCGCGTGCGCCTGCTGGTCGCCACCGACGTGGCGGCGCGCGGCATCGACGTGCGCGACATCACGCACGTCATCAACTTCGACCTGCCGCGCAGCCCGGAGGACTATGTCCACCGCATCGGCCGCACCGGCCGCGCCGGGGCGGAGGGCATCGCCATCAGCTTCGCCACCCGCGCCGACCGCGTGTCGCTGCTGAACATCGAGCGGCTGATCGGCGCCCAGGTGCCGGTGCACCGCGTGCCGGGCATGGAGCCGACGCAGCGCTTCGACGCCCCGCGCGGCGGCAACGGCTTCAAGCGCAACGGCCACCGGCCGGGCGGTTCCGGCGGGCCGGGCCGGTCCTGGCACGGGGAGCGGCAGGGCGAGCGGCAGGGCCGTCCGGCCCCGCGGCACCCGCAGGCCAAGGCCGGGCACGGCCACCATGGGGGCAACGGCCATTCCGGCAACGCCCACTCGGCCAGCGCCCACTCCGGCAACGCCGGCACCGGCAACGGCGGCAACGCCCCGCTGACCCGCGGGCGCCGCTGATGACGACCCGGCGGCGGTCGATGGGGTGACCGATGCGACGGCGGCGTACGGGCACCGTAGACGAATGGGCCGCGAAGGCCCATTTGCAACGGATGATCCGCACGACCGCCGTCCACATCCCGAAGCCGCCGCCGCTCTGGCCGGACGTCGTCGCGCAGTGCCGCACGCTGATGCGGGACCTGCGCGCGCCGGCCGTTCTGATCGAAGGGCAGTTGATCGACACGCCCTTCGGCCCGCGCATCGCCGCGACCCTCAGCCTGCCGCCGGAAATGGGCGCCGTCCCGCTGACCGAGCACCCGGCCTACCGCCGCGCCATGCGCGACGCCGCCGGCATGGTGACCTTCATGCGCATGGCGGCGCTGAACGCCAGCGGCATCGACCCCGTCACCGCCAGCCGCGAGCCCGAGACGGTGGTGTGGCAGGCGGTCGTCGTGCCCGCCGGCGTCGCCCTGATCGCCCGCACCGATTCGGCCGATTTCGGCCCTTTTCTCCTGTCCGAAGACGATCCGGACGAGGAGCGCACAGCGCTCGTCGGCCGTCAGCTGGAGTTCGCCGGCATCACCGTCGGCGACCCGCGCCCGCCGGCACCAGACGTCTGGAGCCGGGCCTGAGTTACCGTCCACCGCATTTACCAGGAGGCGTCTCGTGAGCAAGTTCGAAGACCGTGCCTTTCGTGTCGGCAAGTCCAAGCCGAACCTCGCCGAGATGAAAAGCCAGCTTGGGCGGCTGAAGCACGACCTGGAACAATTCATGGCCCGCAAGCCGGGCGGGGCGGTCGTCGACCCGTTGCGCGCCCGCATCCGCGCGCTGGAAGCCGAGATCAATGAGGCCGAGGCCGAGCGCAAGCGCGAGCGGCAGCCGGTTTCCGAAGAGGGCGACGACGTGGACCGGGGTGCGGGCGGCGGCGCCTTCGTGCGCTCCACCTCCGGCCGCTTCCCGCCGCGCGGCCGCCCCGGCCGCTGACGCGCCCGGGTGTCCGACCGGAGGCGAGGCCCTTCTCCCGCGGGGAGGAGGGCCTTTTTCGTTGGTGGACGGCGGCTGCGGCGCCGGCACCGGCCGGGTTTCGGCACTGGAAAGATTCGTGCGGTGGAGGTTATGGTTAATTGCACATTAACCATATCGTGCGAGCATTCGAACGTCCGAAGAATGCAAGGCTTTCTGGAAAATGCCGGATAACCGCAGGAAAGAGGGTGTGGTGGTGGCGATCGACGCCGGGCGTCCCGGCCGCGACGCCAATCCCGTTGCCAATCCCATTACCCGGGCCAGGCGCGAGCCCGACGTGCAACTCGCCGCCATGGTGCCGGTCAGCGTCAAGCGAGCGGTGCGCCGCCGCGCCGAGGAGGAGGGTACGACCGTGCGCGGCATCCTGCTGCGCGCGCTGAAGGCCGCCGGCATCGCCGAGGTGGACGAGGCGGAGATCGCCGACCGCCGCGTCGCCGCCGGGGCGTTGCGTTCGGGCCTGTGGCGGTCCGGCCGCCCAGGCTGATCCGGCACGCCCGGTCGAGCAACAGTGGGGCGCCCCGGGCGCCCGTCGCAGGCGGCCGGGACGGCCGCTCCGGCTGCCATGGAACGGTCATGAGCCTCTTACAACGCCTGATGCTGCTGGTCTTCCTGGCGCTGGTGCCGGCCGCGGCCATCGAGATCGACAACGAGTTGCAGTTACGCGCCATCCGCGAGGCGGAGGTGCACCAGGTGGCCACGCGGCTGGTCAGCCTGATCGACGCCGAACAGAGCCGCATCGTCGAAGGCGTGCGCCAGGTGCTGGTCACCGTGGCGCAGACCGATGCGGTGCGCAGCGGCGACGCCGGGCGCTGCAACGGCCTGATGGAGCGGCTGCGGCCCGGCTATCCCGACCATTTGCAGGTGCACGTCACGGATGGCGACGGCGTGATCCGCTGCGCCACCGACGAGGCGGCGATCGGCTTATCAGTCGCCGACCGGGCGCACCTGCGCATCGCGGCGGAGACCGGGCGCTTCGCCGTGGGCGAGCACATCCGCCGGCGCACCACGGGGGCGCCGGCGCTGCCGTTCGCGCTGCCCTACACCGACCGCGACGGCGCGCCGGCGGGCATGGTGACGGCGCTGCTCGACCTGGGCTGGCTCGAGTCCTATCTGAAGGCGAAGCCGATGCCGCACAACGCGGCGGTGCTGGTCACCGACCGCAACGGCGTGGTCCTGGCCCGCGTGCCGCAGATCGCCGGCGTGAACGGCACCCAAGTGCCCGAACGCTACCGCCCCCTGATCACGGCGCGGGAGAGCGGTACGGTGGAGATGCCCGGCCTCGACGCCGTGGAGCGCATTCTGGCCTACAGCCCCGTGGACGTCGGCGCGCAGGGGCTGCTGCTGGCCGTCGGCATCGACAAAGCGCAGGCCATGGCGCCCATCGACCGGGCCATGCGGCGGGCGCTGGCGGTGATCGCGGCGGTGGCGGCGGTCACGCTGCTGGGTGCCTGGTGGATCGCCGGGCGGCTGGTGCGGCGGCCGGTCTCCGCCCTGGTCGAGGCCACGCGCCGCTGGCGGGCGGGCGACCTGACGGCGCGCAGCGGCCTGACCGGGACCGCCACCGAGTTCGGGCAGATCGGCGACGCCTTCGACGCCATGGCCGAGGATCTGGAACGGAAGGCCCGCGCGCAGGAGGAGGCGAACGCCGCCGCCCACAAGATGGCCGCCGTGCTGGCCAGCACCACCGACGGCGTGTTCGAGGTCGACCGCACCTTCACCATCCTCTACCTGAACCACCGCGCCCGCGCCCTGATCGCCAACGGGCGCGATCTGGTCGGCAAGCGGCTGTGGGACGCCTTCCCGGACGCCGTTGGAAGCGTCTTCCACGAGCAGTACACCCACGCCCTGCGCGAGCAGGAGCCGGCGGAGTTCGAGGGGTATTTCGCGCCGTTGGACGCGTGGTTCGCCGTACGCGCCTTCCCCTCGCGCGACGGGCTGGCCGTGTTCTTCCAGGACGTCACGGCGCGCAAGCGCGACGAAGCGGCATTGGTCGAGGCGAACCGCGAGAACGGCGCGCTGCTGGGGCTGCTCAACTCGCTGCTCGAACACGCGCCGGTCGGCTTCGCCTTCTTCGACCGCGAGCACCGCTACCTGCGGATCAACAGGACGCTGGCCGACATCCACGGCGTGCCGGCCGAGGCGTACCTGGGCCGCCGCGTGGTGGACGCGCTGCCGGTCAACGCGTCCCAGGTCGACCGCATCATCGAACAGGTCTTCGCCACCGGCGAGCCGGTGCGCAGCCACGAGATGGTGGGCGAGGTGCCGCACCAGCCCGGCGTGCGCCGGCACTGGCTGACCAGCTTCTATCCCGTCAAGGCGGACGGCATGGTGGTTGCCGTGGGCGTCGTGGTCATGGAGGTTTCCGACCTGCGCGAGGCGGAGGCGGCGCGCAGCCGCAGCGAGGAGCGTTTCCGGTCCGTCTTCGAGCAGGCCTCCGTCGGCATCGAGCGGGTGGCGCTGGACGGCCGCCTACTTGAGGTGAACGGAAAGGCGTGCGCCATCCTGGGCACGCGCCGCGAGGACCTGCTGGGCCGCAGCTTCCGCGACGTCACCGACCCGGCCGACCTGCCGGCCGAGGAGGCGCTGCTCGACCGGCTGCTGGCCGGCGACATCCCGAGCTACGCCATCGAGAAGCGCTACCGCCGCGCCGACGGGAGCCCGGTGTGGGTGCGCGTCACCTCCTCGCTGGCCCGCGTCACCGGGACGGAGGAGGCCTACCGCCTGTCCATCGTCGAGGATATCACCGAACGCACGGCGATCGAAGGGGACCTGAAGCGCGCCAAGGAGGAGGCGGAACTGGCCAACCTCGCCAAGACCAAGTTCCTGGCTGCCGCCAGCCACGACCTGCGCCAGCCCCTGCAGTCGCTGTTCTTCTTCGCCGCGGCGCTGGGCAACCATGTTTCCTCCGAGCGGGGAGGCGAGGTGCTGGGGCACCTGGAGCGCGGGCTGGAGGCGCTGAAGGGGCTGCTGGACAGCCTTCTGGACGTCTCGCGCCTCGACGCCGGGCTGGTGACGCCGGAGGTGGAGGACTTTCCCATCACCGACGTGCTCGACCTCGTGTCGGCGGCCTATGCGCCGCTGGCGCACGAGAAGCGGCTGGGCTGGCGGGTCGACGGATGTGCGGCCACGGTGCGCAGCGACCGCACCCTGCTGGCGCGCATGCTGAGGAACCTCGTGGAGAACGCGCTGCGCTACACCGCGGCCGGCGAAGTGGCCATCGAGTGCCGGGCGTCGGCGAGCGCGCTCCTGCTCTGCGTGCGCGACACCGGGGTGGGCATTCCGGCCGACCACATGGAGCGCATCTTCGAGGAGTTCCACCAGGTCGGCAACCCGGAGCGCGACCGCACGCAGGGGCTTGGCCTGGGGCTGGCGATCGTGCGGCGGCTGTCGCGGCTGCTGCGGCATCCGGTGACCGTGCGCTCCACCGTGGGCGGCGGTTCGGAGTTTTGCATCGCCGTGCCGATCGGCCAGACCGCGGAGGGCGAACAGACCCTGCCGGCGGAGCCGGCGGCGCCCAGCGGGCGGGGGCGGCTGGCGATGCTGGTGGACGACGACGCCATCGTGCTGATGGGGCTGAAGCTGATCCTCGCCGAATGGGGGTACGAGGTGATGACCGCTGGCTCGGCCGATCAGGCCATGGAGCGCCTGGAAGAGGAGGGGCGGCGGCCGGACATCGTGGTCGCCGACTATCGCCTGCGCGAAGGGCGCGTGGGCACGGAGGCGATCCTGCGGGTGCGCGAACGCTACGGCGCCGCCATTCCCGGCGTTATCCTGACCGGCGAGACGGGACCGGAATGCCAGCACGACGCCGCCACGCACGGCCTGCGCGTGGTGCACAAGCCGGTCACCCCGCGCCAGCTCGGCACGACGCTGGACGAGCAGCTTCAGGCGGCGGAATGAACCGCTTCAAGCTCGAGCTGCGGTTCGGCGGCGACGGCGCGGCCCGACTCGGTCAGGCGGCAGACCTGCCAGTCCGGCTTCAGGGGGTTGTCGAACCAGCGCTCCGCCCAGCCGGCCTTGACGCAGCTTTCCACCGTCTGGTGGTTGACGCGGTGCCCGCGCGCGTCGAACAGCGGCAGCTTGCCGCCCGGCTGGTCCAGGCCGCGGCGCAGCCAGGTCAGCTGCGCGTCGGTCGGCGCGCGCTGCGTTCCCTTCGGCCGCGATCCCTTGGCGCGTGGAGCGGTCGAGCGCAGCGCGGACATGATCGCCTCGGTCCTGTTGTGGCAAAGTTGGGACATTCTATGCCGGAACGGCGAACGGCGCATCACGGGAAACAACCCACGGAAAGCGACCATGGATCTGGTGTTCGTCTACATGACGGCCGCGTCGCGCGAGGAGGCCATGCGCATCGGCCGGGCGCTGGTGGAGGAGCGGCTGGCCGCCTGCGTCAACGTCCTGGGCGGCATGACGTCGGTCTACCGTTGGGAAGGAGCGGTGGAGACGGCCGAGGAGACGGTCTTCATCGCCAAGACGCGGCGCGACCTGTTCGAGCCGTTGGCCGCGCGGGTGCGGGAGTTGCACAGCTACACCGTGCCCTGCATCGTCGAGCTGCCGGTGGAGCGCGGCAACCCCGCCTATCTGGACTGGCTGCGCGCCGAGACGGGATAAGCGCCGCATGGCGGCCATGCGCCGGGCGCGGTGGACGCCCACCGGGGTGCGTGCCAGCTTTCCCGACGACTCATCCAGTGTCGGAGACGTTTCATGGGTGACTTGTCCGCCCGGCTGTCGGTCGGCTTCTCGTGGATCGGCCACACGCTGATGCACATCGTCGCGGCGCTGTACCTGACGGTGGTGCTGGCGCTGGAGCGGGAATGGCAGCTGCCCTATGACGAACTGATCCGGCTGTGGACGCTGGGGGCGCTGCTGATCGGGCTGGGCGCGCCGCTGGCCGGCTGGCTGGGCGACCGCTGGAGCGACAGCCGCATGATGGCGGTGTTCTACCTGATGACCGGCGGCGGTGCGATCTGGGCGGGGCTGGCCGACGGGCCGGACGCGCTGTGGATCGGGCTGGCGGTGCTGGGGCTGGGGGCGTCGATCTATCATCCCGTGGGCATGTCGTGGATGGTCAAGAACGCCACCAATCGGGGCAAGTCGCTGGGCTACCTGGGCCTGTTCGGCAGCATCGGCGTGGCGCTGGCCGCGGTGGTGGCCGGCGGCCTGACGGAGCTGTGGGGCTGGCGCAGCGCCTTCCTCATCCCGGGCGGGATCTGCGTGGCACTGGGGCTGGCGCTGGCGGGGTGCATCGCGGCCGGGCTGATCCAGGACCGCAAGGGCGACCTGAAGCCGCAGCCGAAGCCGTCGCGCGGCGACGTGGTGCGCGCCTTCTTCGTGCTGTCGGTCACCATGGTCTGCGCCGGGCTGATGTTCAACGCCATGCAGATCGTGCTGCCCAAGCTGTTCGAGGAGCGGCTGTCCGATCTGGTGGGCGGCGGCACGTTCGGCATCGGCGGGCTGGTCACGCTGGTGTGGCTGACCGCGTCGATCCCGCAGCTGATCGGCGGGCATCTGGCCGACCGCTACCCGCTGAAGCGCATCTACGCCATCTGCCTGCTGGCGCAGACGCCGCTGATGGCGCTGCTGGCGGTGCTGGGTGGCGTCCCGCTGGTGGGGGCGGCGGCCATGGTGGTGATCGCGTCGCAGGTGCAGATCCCGGCGGAGAACCTGCTGCTCGCCCGCTACACGCCGGACAAGCACCGCGGGCTGGCCTTCGGCGCCAAGTTCATCCTGTCGTTCGGCGCCGGGCCGGTGGCCGTGCAGATGGCCGCCTTCTTCTACGAGCGCTTCCACGACTTCCGCGAGCTGTACGGGACGCTGACCGCGCTGGCGTTGGTCGCCTTCCTGGCAGCACTGCTGCTGCCCGGCGAGCGCAAGGAGGCGGCCGTGGCGAAGGGCGCGCCGCGGCCGGTGCCGGCGGCGGAGTGACGGCCTACATCCGGTAGAGCCAGCCGACGTAGGGCAGGGCGGCGACGGCGGAATCGACGGACAGGTTGCCGCTCCACGGCAGCAGCCACGCGTCGCGGATGCCGGCGGCGCGTGCCCGGGACAGCTCGGCCAGCGCCTCGGCGCGGCCGGCGGGGCGGAGCGCCACGCGGTAGTGGCGTCGGCCGAAGACGGTGGCCTCGACCACCATGGTGTCTGCCACCGCGGTGTCGGCGCGGGCCAGCGTGGTTCGATGCGCCTCCGCCTGCGCCCGCTTGGTATAGCTGCCAAGGACCACCAGGAACGAGGCGGTGCCGGAGCGCACGGCGGCCTGAGCGACCGGGCCGGCGGGCAGCGCCGCCGTCTCCTCCGGCTTGCGCGGCGGCAACGGTGCGGCGCCGGAACCGGCGACGCCGTCGCTGAGCGTGCCGGTGGGCGCTTCGGCGACCTGAATGGGGGGTGGGGGAACCTCGGCGGTGCGGGACTCGTCGGGCGGGACGTTCTGCACCTCGCGCATGACGGCGACGATCAGCGGCTGTGGTGGCGCATCCTCGCACAGGCGGCCGTTCTCCAGGATGTTCATGAAGGAGCAGTCGCGCTCGGCCATCGCCGAGATGATGTGGTCCTTGGCCGTCTTGTTGGTGCGCAGGAACAGCACGGTGTCGACGTAGAGCGACGCGGCGGTCAGCGCCACCGGCACGCCCGCGCATCCGGCGAGTCCCAGACCGGCGGCGGCCAGCACTCCCGCTTTCATGGTCGCGCGCATGTCCGCTCCTCCCGTGGATGGTCCAAGGGTCGCGCCGGGTGCCCAGGCAAATCAAGGTTGCGCCCGATTTGCTACGAATTGGTGGCTATCGCGCCGGGCTTGGTAGATCCTTCCGCCGGGCATCGGATCGGGGGATGACGGATGCGGCATCAATTCGGGGTGAGTGGGCTCGTCGGCGCCGGGCTGGCGCTTTTGTGGATGGGGGCGGCGCAGGCGGCGCCGTCCTTCGACTGCAAGGCGGCGGGCACGCCGGTGGAGAAGGCGATCTGCGCCGACCAGACACTGGCCACCGCCGACCAGGAACTGGCGGACACCTACAAGAAGCTGCTGGCGCTGTCGGACGCGCCGGAGCGCGACCGCCTGCGCGCGGAGCAGCGCGCGTGGCTGGGCCAGCGCAACCAGTGCGCCACCGCCGCCAAGATCGGCGCCTGCCTTGCCGAGACGCTGCGCGCGCGGGTGCAGGCGCTGAACGCGGCGCTGCCGGGGGCGGTGGCCGGGGTCACGCGCACGGTCGCAAGCATCCCGGCCGACGCGCAGGGCGCGGCGGGCCGGCTGGCCGACATCCGCGAGCCGCTGGGCAAGGGCTGGACCGCCTACCTGCTGCGCTACGGCCCGGCGCCGGACAAGGCCAAGGCGACCGCCACCATGCGCGAGGCCGTCGCCGGCATCGACGACGACTACGCGCGCGACGTCGCCGGAATGGGCGACCTCGGCACCGACGAAGGGTTCCTGACGGCGCTGCGCATCGTTTCCGACCATTACGAGATGGCGTGGCCGTGCTTCGTGATGGAACGGCACGGCCAGCCAGCGTGGAAGGCGCAGGGGCCGCTGTACGGCAGCTCGCGCGACGGCGCCGGGCCGATGCCGGACTGTTCGGCCGGCGGCGCGCTGCTGGCCACGCCGGCCTGGAAGGCGGTGGAGGACCTGTTGTCGCCCATGGTCGGGGCGGCGTTCGGGCGCACCGGCACCATCCGCAGTTCGTTCGGCCGGCAGATGGCGGTCGAGGACATGATGTCGGCGGTGGACCCGCGGCTGCTGGCCAAGGGCGCGCCGCCGCTGGCGAAGCAGGTGGACGAGATCGCCGCGTGGTCGAACCCGCGTTGGGTCGGCGCCGACTGGGGCAGCCGCTTCCGCGCCGCCGTCACGGCGGCGGTGGACGGCTGGGTGCCGGGGCTGGCGGCGCGCTACCGCATCGGCCAGCCCGACGCGCGGCGGATCGCGGAGGGCGTGGCGTCGGTGTCGCTGGGCACCAGCGTCGGCTTCCTGAGCGAATACGTAACGCTGGACGGTGACACGCGGCTTCCGGAATGGCTGCGCGGCGCCTGGACGTGGTCGGGCGGTGCCGAGGGGACGCCGTTCACCGCACCCTCCGGCCGGGCGGTGATCGACGCGGCCAACGTCTGCATCGGCAAGGAATGCGAGGGCTTCGACGTGTCCACCGCCGGCGACGCGGTGGAGGTGGACGCCCAGGAGGTGAAGGCGGCCGGGGTCAAGCTGGCGCCCGACTGGCAGCGCCGCGCCGTGGAACTGACGTCGGCGCAGTCGGGTACGATGGCGAAGGCCGTGCCGTTGGCCGACGGCGGCGTTCTGGTCTCCGGCTACGAGAAGCCGGTGGTCCTGCGGCGGGCCGCGAAGTAGGGACGGGCGGGCGTTGGGTTTTCGCTGCGCTCAACCCAACCTACGGAACCATCGTAGGTTGGGTTGAGGCGCTGGCCGAAAACCCAACGTCGCGACTTTACGCGGCGGCGGCGTTCAGCGCCTGGTCGAGGTCGGCGATGATGTCGTCCGCGCTCTCGATGCCCACCGACAGGCGCACCACGTCCGGACCGGCGCCGGCCGCGGCCAGACCCTCTTCCGAGAGCTGGCGGTGCGTGGTGGACGCCGGGTGGATGATCAGCGAGCGGCTGTCACCCAGGTTGGCGAGGTGGCTGAACAGCTGCACGGTCTCCACCACCTTCACGCCGGCCTCGTAGCCGCCCTTGACGCCGAAGGTGAACACGGCACCGGCACCGCGCGGCAGGAACTTCTGCGCCAGATCGTAGTACTTGGACGACGTCAGGCCGGCGTAGCTGACCCAGGCGACGGCCGGGTGGGTTTCGAGGAACTGCGCCACCTTCAGCGCGTTGGCCGAGTGGCGTTCCATGCGCAGCGGCAGCGTCTCGATGCCGTTCAGCGTCAGGAAGGCGTTCATCGGCGACTGGCTGGGGCCCAGGTCGCGCAGGCCCACGGCGTGGCCGTGGATGGTGTAGGCGAGGTGGCCGAAGGTCTCGTGGAACTTCAGACCGTGGTAGCCGGGCTCCGGCTCCGTCAGCGCCGGGTACTTGCCGGCCTTGGTCCAGTCGAACTTGCCCGAATCGATGATCACGCCGCCGAGCGACGTGCCGTTGCCCGACAGGAACTTGGTGGTGGAGTGCACGACCAGCGTTGCCCCATGCTCGATCGGGCGGCACAGGTAGGGGGTGGCCAGCGTGTTGTCGACGACCAGCGGGATCTGCGCCTCGTCGGCGATCCTGGCGAGGCCCTCAAGGTCGGTCACCACGCCGCCGGGGTTGGCGAGGCTTTCGACGAAGATGGCCTTGGTCTTCGGCGTGATGGCGGCGCGCACGGCGTTCAGGTCGTCGGTGTCGACGAACACGGCCTTCCAGCCGAAGGCGCGCGGGAAGCTGTTGGCGAACTGGTTGAGCGAACCGCCGTAGAGCTTCTTGGCGGCGATGAACTCGTCGCCCGGCGACATCAGCGGGAACAGCGCCATCATCTGCGCCGAATGGCCGGACGAGGTGCAGGTGGCGCCGACGCCGCCTTCCAGGTTCGCCAGCCGCTCCTCCAGCACCGAGACGGTCGGGTTGGTCAGGCGCGAGTAGATGAAGCCGACCTTCTGCAGGTTGAACAGCGAGGCGGCGTCGTCGATGTCGTCGAAGACGAAGGCGGTCGTCTGGTAGATCGGCGTCTGGCGCGCGCCCGTCGCCGGGTCCGGCGCCGCGCCGGCATGGATGGCGCGGGTCTCGAAGCCGAAGCTCTTCGGTTCGTTCATGGTGTTGTGTCCCCTTACATCAGTTTCTTGAAGGATTTGGCGGGCGCCATCTTCTTGGTGGAGATGATGTTCGAATTGATGCCGCCGCGGCTGATCTCGCCGCACAGGCGCTGGTATTCGATCTTCGGGCAGCGGTTCATGACCACCGTCAACCCGGCCGCCTCGGCGCGCGCGGCCGCCGCGTCGTTGCGCACGCCC
>NZ_DASPMG010000329.1:0-14675 GCF_035627195.1 Azospirillum sp. | reverse complement strand
AGGTGCCGATAGCGGTTCAAAACCTCTGACGCGCGGGCCTTCGAGCCGAGCAGTTCAGCCAAATCCTTCTGCTGGCGACCGGTCTGTTCCATGTGTGCGCGCAACGCGTCCGGAGCTTCGGGCGGTTCAACCGGCCAGTGCCGCGCCTCATAATCGCCGATTACCAGCGCGAGCATGTCGAAGCGGTCAGCCTCCGGCGTCCCGGGCTCGGGCTCGTTCTCGAAGTAGCGCTCGATCTCCGTAAGAGCCCGGTCGTAGTCCGCTTCCGTTTTCAGCGGCCGAATATCCATCATCATACGGTCCTCGGATTGATGCCGTCGTATTCCTCGTGCGTACCGACGAATTTCACGAGCACGCGCTTAAACCGATACGAGACGTGGGCAATCAGGCGGTACTTGTTGCCGCCAAGGTCGAAGATCACGCGGCTGTCGGCAACGAAGTCCACCGTTGCCCCGAAATCCCTCTTGATGTCCGCCGGTCCCTGCCAGGACGCTTGTCGGACGACGCTGTGCCACGTCCGCAACGGCGTTTCCGCTCGGGGGTGCTTTTCCCAGAACTGCCGGAGCGTGCGAAGAGCGATGACCTGCATAAGGTATCGTAGCACGTTCCGAATCTGGGAACAAAGGGAAGTTCCCAGATTCGGAACAATCTCTTACTTGCTCACCGCCTCCTCCATCAGCGCCCGCACCGCTTCCGGATCGACGTCGCGCTGGGTGAAGGCTTGGCCGATGCCGCGGGCCAGGACGAAGGTGATGCGGCCGTCCTTCACCTTCTTGTCCTTGGCCATGGCGGCGATCAGCTCGTCCACGTCCCACTCCACGCCGGGCACGTCGGTGGGCTTGGTGGGCAGGCCCACCGCTTCCAGGTGGCGGCGCGCCCGCACGGCGTCCTGGCCGGGGCACAGGCCCAGGCGGACCGACAGGTCGAACGCCAGCACCATGCCGATCGCCACCGCCTCGCCGTGCAGCAGCCGGGAGCCGTAGCCGGTCGCCGCCTCCAGCGCGTGGCCGAAGGTGTGGCCCAGGTTGAGCAGCGCGCGGTCGCCGCTCTCGCGCTCGTCCACGCCGACGATGGCCGCCTTGGCCTCGCAGCTGACCTTCACGGCGTGGCGGCGCGCCGCGCTGTCGCCCTCCACCACGCGCGCACCGTTGGCCTCCAGCCAGTCCCAGAAGTCGGGCAGGCGGATCAGGCCGTACTTCGCCACCTCGGCGTAGCCGGCCAGCACCTCGCGCTTGGGCAGCGAGTCCAGCGTGGCGGTGTCGGCCACCACGAGGCGCGGCTGGTGGAAGGCGCCGACCAGGTTCTTGCCGTGCCGGGTGTTGATGCCGGTCTTGCCGCCGACCGAGCTGTCCACCTGGGACAGCAGGGTGGTCGGCACCTGGATGAAGTCGATGCCGCGCAGCGCGATGGCGGCGGCGAAGCCGGTGATGTCGCCGATGACGCCGCCGCCCAGCGCGATCAGCACGGCCGAACGCTCGATCCCGCGGCCCAGCACGGCGTCCATCAGCCGTTCCAGGTGGGCGAAGTCCTTGGTCTTCTCGCCGGCCGGCAGGATAATGGGCGTGCCGGCGTCCAGCCCGGCGTCGCGCAACGTGCGCTCCAGCGTCGGCAAATGGTGCTGCGCCACATGGTCGTCGGTGACGACGATGGGGGCGCGGCCGCGCGTGATGTCGGCGATGCGCCCCCCGGCCCGGGCCAGAATGCCGTCGCCCACCAGGATGTCGTAGCTGCGCGTGCCCAGGTCGACGCGGACGGTCTCGCTCATCAGTGCTTCTCCTCGTGGTGGCCCGGGTGGCGGGCGGCGCGGGCGAGCGGGTGGCCGACGTGGGCCTCCAGCGCTTCCAGCACGCGCTCCACGGTGTATTCGGGCGGGTTCTCGTCGCTTTCCACCGTCAGGTCCGCCTCGGCGTAGACGGGATAGCGCTGCTCCATCAGGCGGGACAGGATCTCGCGCGGGTCGCCCTTCTTCAGCAGCGGCCGGTTGGTGCGCCGCGCCGTGCGCGCCAGCAGGATGTCCAGGTCGGCGCGCAGCCACACCGACAGCCCGCGCTCGCGGATCAGGGCGCGGGTCTGCGGGTCCATGAAGGCGCCGCCGCCGGTGGCCAGCACGTGCACCGGCGATTCGGTCAGCAGCCGCGCGATGATCTTGCGCTCGCCCGCGCGGAAGCCGGCCTCGCCGTCGCGGGCGAAGATCTCCTCGATGGTGCAGCCGGCCGCCGCCTCGATCTCCGCGTCGGCGTCCAGGAAGGGCAGGCCGAGCTTGGCCGCCAGCCGCCGGCCGATGGCGCTCTTGCCCGCACCCATCAGCCCGACCAGCACCACGGTCCGCGGCAGCCCGCCGGGCGGGGTGCCGGGGTGCCGCGCGGTCGGTGCCGGACGGTCCGGCGCGGAGGGCGTGGGGCGGTCGGTCATGGCGGCGCTGGTCTCCGGTCGGCTCGAAGCGGGTGTTCCTGTTGCCTGCGCCGCCGGCCGGGGCTAGAGTGTTGCCCCGAACGGGCTAAGACCGGCCGGGCCGCAGGCGGGTGTGCGTCTTTAGCATGAAAGCGCATCCTTGTCCCAACCCCTGCGGCGTCCTGCCGTGGTAGGTCCGCGTCATTCCCATCCATCCCAAGGCACCGGATCGTCCCGAACCATGAGCCGCGCCCTGTCCGTCCTCATCCTGTTGCTGCTGGTCGTCATCGGCGGCGGTATGGCGTTCCTGGCCGCCTGGGACATGCCGGCGCCGTCCAAGACGGTGGAAAAGGTCATCCCGGATGACCGCTTCCCGCGCTGACCGCGCCGGGAACGCCCCCGCTCCCCACCGCCGCCGCGCCACGCCGGTCGCGACCCTGATCGTTGCCCTGACCACTGTCCTGTCGGCCGCCGCGCCGCTGGCCGCGCAGCAGCCGGGGCCGCCCATCCGCCTGGTTCCCACCGTGCCCGGCGCCGACCAGCCGCCGCCGGAACCGCCGCTGCCGTCCGCGGACCCGAAGCCCGCCCCCACGAACCCCGCCCCTACGAATCCTATCGTGCCCCGGCCGCCGCCGGTGCGGGCCGAGGCGCTGGCGGCGGCCGACCCGGACGGCGACGGCGTGCTGGACGACCGCGGCGGCGGGCTGGGCATCGGCCTGTGGCGCGGCCTGCCGCGCGCCGAGCTGCTGCGCCTGCTGGCGGCGCTGCCGCCGGCCACCCCGTCGCCGGCAGCGCGCGATCTCACCCGGCGCCTGCTGCTGACCGCCGCCGCCGGACCACAGCCGGCCCCCGGCGAGCCACCGCCGCCTCGCCGCTTCGCCGCGCTGAAGGTGGAGGCGCTGGCCCGGCTGGGCGATCCGGCCGCCGCGCTGCGGCTCGCCGCCGTGCTGCCGGACGCGCTGAAGGACGACGCGGCGGCGCGCGCCGTGGTGGACGCGCAGCTGCTGCAGGACGCCCTCGACTGCCCGAAGGCCCTCGCCCTGGGCACCGGCTTCACCGACCCGTACTGGAAGCGCCTGGAAGTGTTCTGCCGGGCGCGCGCCGGCGAGCGTTCGGAGGCGCTGGTGGCCCTGGGCGCATTGCGCGCCGGGGGCGAGCGCGACGACGCCTTCCTGCTGCTGGCCGAGGCGATGGCCGGCGGCACGGTCCCGGCCGTGCGCGTGGTGAAGGACCCCACGCCGCTGTCGCTGGCCATGCTGCGCGCGCTGAACCTTCCGGTGCCGCCGGAGGCGGTGGCCGTGGATGAGCCCGCGCGCCTCGCCGCCGTGGCGCGCAACGCGGCCACCGATCCGGTGACCCGCGTCGGCGCGGCCGAGCGCGCGGCGGGCATGCTGTTCCTCGACGCCCGCGCGCTGGCCGAGGCGTATCAGGCCGCCCCGGCGCGCGGCGACGAGCTGCTGCGCCTGCGCGACCTCGCCGCGCGTGACCGGGGGCCGCGCGTGCGCGGCCTCGTCCAGCAGGCCTTCGCCGGGGCGATGGACGGCAACCGGCGCATGGCGCTGGCGGCGCTGGCGCTCGACCTGTTGGACCCGCCGATGCTGGCCGGGCCGGCGGGTGCCGTGGTGGCGGCCATGCTGGACAGCGTGACGCCCAACGCCCAGGCGGCGCATCTGGCCCCGGCGGCGGCGCGGCTGTACACGGCGCAGGCGCGCGAGGATGCGGCGCGCCGCTGGCTCGACCTTGCTGGCCGCACCGGCGGTGCTGCGCGGCTGTGGCCGCTGGCGGCGCAGTGGGCCGGGCATTGGGCCGGGCCGGCCGGCCTCCAGCCGTGGCTGGACGAGGCGTTGCGGACCGGCGATCCGGCCGCCCGGGCGCGGGCGTCCGGTATCCTGGCGCTGGTGCAGGCGCAAGGGGTTGCGGTGCCGGAGGACGCGTGGCTGGCCGCCGCCGACGGCGGCGCGCCCGCTGGTGCGGGGCCGGCGCCCGATCCGGCGCTGTGGGCTCGCCTGAAGACCGCTGCGGCGGAGGGACGCACGGGAGAAACCGTGCTGGTATCGCTCGCGCTGATAGGCAAGCTGGGACCGGCGGGCACCGCGCCCGTGGTGATGGCGCGCATCGTCGCCGCGCTGCGGACCGTGGGGCTGGAATCCGAGGCGCGCGCGCTGGCCCGCGAGGCCGTCGCCGCGGCACTGGGTTGACGTGAGGAATGAGGGGGAACGCGTGACCGAAAAGCGCCGTGGCCGTCCGTGCAAGCCGCGATCCCTGTCGGTTTCGCCGGAGCTTGACGCCTTTCTCGACATGCTGATGGCGGAGCGTGGGGCGGCGCTCAACACCCGTCAGGCGTACGAGCGCGACCTGATGGACGTGTCGCGCTGGCTGGCCCAGCGCGGCATGACGCTGGAAGCGGCGGGGACCGAGGACCTGCGCGCCTACCTCGCCCACCTGGCGCACGCCGACGCGGCCCCGGCGCCGCGCACGGTGGCGCGCCGGCTGTCGGCGCTGCGGCAGTTCTACCGCTTCCTGGTGTCGGAGGGGCGGCGCACCGACGACCCGGCCTCCGCCCTCGACAGCCCCAAGCAGGGCCGCCCCCTGCCCAAGGTGTTGAGCGAGGCGGAGGTGCTGGCGCTGATCGACACCGCCCGCAGCCGCGGCGGGCCGGAGGGGACGCGGCTGGTGGCGCTCTTGGAGATCCTGTACGCCACCGGCCTGCGCGTGTCGGAGCTGGTGGGCCTGCCGCTGTCGGCCATCCTGCGCGACGGGCGCGGGCTGATCGTGCGCGGCAAGGGGGGAAAGGAGCGCATGGTGCCGCTCTCCGACCCCGCGCGGGACGCGATTTCCACCTACCTGCCGCTGCGCAAGGACTTCCTGGTGCCGGAGCGCGAGACGCTGCAGGCGAAGTTCCTGTTCCCCTCCCGCACGTCCGATTCCGGGCACCTGACGCGCCAGCGCTTCGCGCAGATCCTGAAGGACCTGACGGTGGCCGCCGGCATCGACCCGGACAAGGTCAGCCCGCACGTGCTGCGCCACGCCTTCGCCACCCACCTGCTGGACCACGGCGCCGACCTGCGCTCGGTGCAGAAGATGCTGGGCCACGCCGACATCGCCACCACGCAGATCTACACCCACGTGGTGTCCGACCGCCTGCGCCGCGTGGTGGCGGAGCACCATCCGCTGGCCCGGCGCAAGGCGGGCGGCTGATCAACACCTTCGGCGCCGGCCCGCGGCGTGCTATACGCGATGGCGCAAGCCGTCGATCAAGGGGGGACACGACATGGCGACGACCATTTCCGGGCTGGACATCCTGGGCCCGATGCTGCCGGGCTTCGAGGAGATCCTGACGCCCGAGGCCTGCGCCTTCATCGCCGAGCTGGAAATGCGCTTCGGCCCCGAGCGCGAGCGCCTGCTGGCCGTGCGCCAGAAGCACCAGGAGCTGATCGACAAAGGCGAGAAACCCGATTTCCTGCCCGAGACGAAGGCCATCCGCGACAGCGACTGGACCATCGCGCCGCTGCCGGCCGACCTCCAGGACCGCCGCGTGGAGATCACCGGCCCGGTCGACCGCAAGATGGTCATCAACGCGCTGAACTCCGGCGCCAAGGTCTTCATGGCCGATTTCGAGGACGCCAACTGCCCGTCCTGGACCAACCAGGTGGAAGGGCAGATCAACGTCCGCGACGCCGTGCGCCGCACCATCGCCCACGCCGACCCGGCGACCGGCAAGGCGTACGCGCTGAACGAGAAGACCGCCGTGCTGAAGGTGCGCCCGCGCGGCTGGCACATGGTGGAGAAGCACGTCCTGTTCGAGGGGCAGCCGGTCTCCGCCGGACTGTTCGACTTCGGCCTGTACTTCTTCCACAACGCCAAGGAATTGCTGGCGCGCGGCTCCGGCCCCTACTTCTACCTGCCGAAGCTGGAGAGCCATTTCGAGGCGCGGCTGTGGAACGAAGTCTTCACGCTGGCCGAGGAATACGTTGGCGTCCCGCACGGCTCCATCAAGGCGACCGTGCTGATCGAGACGATCCTGGCCGCCTTCGAGATGGACGAGATCCTGTATGAGCTGCGCGACCACTCGGCCGGGCTGAACTGCGGGCGCTGGGACTACATCTTCAGCTTCATCAAGAAGTTCCGCAACGACCAGGCCGCCGTCATGCCCGACCGCGCGACGGTCGGCATGGACGTGCACTTCCTCAGCTCCTACAGCCAGCTGGCGGTCAAGACCTGCCACCGGCGCAACGCGCCGGCCATCGGCGGCATGGCGGCCTTCATCCCGGTGAAGAACGACCCGGCCGCCAACGAGGCCGCCTTCGCCAAGGTGCGCGCCGACAAGGAGCGCGAGGCGACGAACGGCCACGACGGCACCTGGGTGGCGCACCCCGGCCTCGTCCCCGTGGCCATGGAGGTGTTCGACCGCCACATGCCCACCCCCAACCAGATCCACAAAAAGCGCCAGGACGTGGCCGTGACCGCCGCCGACCTGCTGAAGGTTCCGAAAGGGCCGCGCACCGAGGCGGGGCTGCGCATGAACGTGGCGGTGGGCCTGGGCTACATCGAGGCATGGCTGCGCGGCCTGGGCTGCGTCCCGCTGTTCAACCTGATGGAGGACGCCGCCACCGCCGAGATCAGCCGCACCCAGGTCTGGCAGTGGGTGCACCACGCGGCCACCCTGGACGACGGCCGCACGGTGACCATGGCGTTGGTGGATCAGGTGATCGCCGACGAACTGGCCGCCTGGAAGGCCCGCCTGGGCGACGCCGCCTACACGGCCGGTGCCTGGACGGACGCGGCGGCGCTGTTCCGCGATCTGGTCGAGCGTAAGGACTTCGTGGAGTTCCTGACCCTGCCGGCGTATGAGCGGATCGTGGCGGGAGGGGCGTAAACTCTCCCTCCCCTGGCCCCGCCGGGGGAGGGAAGCCCGCGGTAGCGGGCAGGGTGGGGGCAAGTTGTGTGCGAGAATTCGTGAGGCCGCAGTCTGCCACAGTGGCCGTTGCCCCCTCCTAACCTCCCCCGCCGGGGGCGGGGGAGGGACTTGAGAGCTTACCTCTCCACCCGCCCCAGCCGCATCGCCAGCGGCCACAGGATCGGCCGCGCCTGCTCCGGGGCGCCCCACAGCGGCGCGATCTCCCGGCCGAAGTCGGCGACCGGGTCGCCGCCCTCGGCCTTGATCCATGCCTTCACCGACGACCACGTGTCCAGGTAGCCCAGGACCTGCGGCAGCGTCCAGCGCGCCTCCATGGCCAGACGCGGCACCGGCAACTCCGGGAACGGGAAGTCCAGGGAGCGGTAGCCGGTGCCCACATGCGCACGCTCCGGCGGCCACCAGGGACCCAGCGTGTCGTCGTGGAAGGCGCGCAGCGCGTGGCGCAGCGCCTCGTCCTCCGCCTCGATGGCGCCGTAGGTGACCAGCGCGAGGACGGCGCCGGGACGCGCCACGCGCCGCACCTCGGCGTAGAAGGCCGGCAGGTCGAACCAGTGCGCCGCCTGCGCGGCGACGATCAGGTCGGCCGAGGCGTCGGGCAGCCCGCCGGATTCGGCGGGGGCGACGCGGTATTCCACGCGCTCGTGCGGAGTCGCGGCCTCGATCTGCGGGGCGCTGGCGTCGGTGGCGACCACGCGGGCGAAGCGCCGTGCCAGATCGACCGAAAGCTGCCCGTTGCCGCACCCCACGTCCCAGGCGAGGTCCCGCGCGGGGGTGGCGTCGGCCAGCGCGTCGGCCAGACCGGCCGGATAGACCGGGCGGAAGGCGCGGTAGTCCCCGGCGTGGCCGGAGAAATGGTCCTTGAAGGTCGTCATGGTGAAAGGATAGCGCCTGCGCGCGCCGGCCGCGAGCGCCGTCGTGCGATTGCCACCACTCGGCTATGGCGCGGCGGTGCGGCACGTGGTAGGTAGCCCGGTCTTTTTTGCCGTTCTTCCGCTACCTGTCCGGACATGCAGACCTTCCTGGAATTCGAGAAGCCGATCGCCGAACTCGAAGGCAAGATCGAGGAGCTGCGGCACCTCACCGACGCCGGCGACATCAACATCGCCGACGAGGTCGCCAAGCTGCAGGGCAAGGTCGACAAGCTGCTGCGCCAGACCTACGCCAAGTTGACGCCGGCGCAGAAGGTGCAGGTGGCCCGTCACCCCAACCGGCCGCACTGCCTGGACTTCGTCCATGGCCTCGTCGAGGACTTCACGCCGCTGGCCGGCGACCGCCACTTCGCCGAGGATCAGGCGGTGGTGGGCGGCCTTGGCCGCTTCCGCGGCCGGTCGGTCGTGGTCATCGGCCAGGAGAAGGGGCACGACACCGAGTCGCGCGTGCGCCACAACTTCGGCATGGCCAAGCCCGAGGGCTATCGCAAGGCGCAGCGCCTGATGCAACTGGCCGAGCGGTTCCGGCTGCCGGTGCTGACGCTGGTCGACACCGCCGGCGCCTTCCCCGGCGTGCAGGCCGAGGAGCGCGGCCAGGCCGAGGCCATCGCCAAGAGCATCGAGACCTGCCTGCGCATCGGCGTGCCGCTGGTCACCGCGGTGATCGGCGAGGGCGGCTCGGGCGGCGCCATCGCCATCGCCACCGCCGACCGCGTGCTGATGCTGGAGCACGCCATCTACTCGGTCATCTCGCCCGAGGGCTGCGCGTCGATCCTCTGGCGCAGCAACGACATGGCGGGCGAGGCGGCGACCGCGCTGCGCCTGACCAGCCAGGACCTGAAGGAACTGGGCGTCATCGACCGCGTGGTGCACGAGCCCATCGGCGGCGCCCACCGCGACACCGGCGCCACCGTGCAGGCCCTGGGCGACGCCATGGAGCAGGCGCTGGAGGAGCTGACCGGCCTCGACGCCGACGCGCTGCGCCGCAAGCGCCGCGAGAAGTTCCTGGAGATGGGCCAGAAGGGCCTGGGCTGACGCATGGCGCGCGACCGTCGCCTCCTGCCCCTGGCCGCGGCGGTCAACGTGGGCGCGGTGGCGGTCACCCTCGTGCTGTTCGTGGCGCTGGCGCCGCTGTTCCCGGCGCCGGAGGCCATGGCGGCGCTCCAGGCGCGTCTGGCGCTGGCGGCGCGGCTGTCGCTGTGGCCGGCGCTGGTGCTGTTCGCCATGGTCTGCGCCGTCATGGCGGCGCGCGGGCGCTCGCTGGCGTTCAACCCCATCGACGACGCGGAAAGCCGCGGCTACCGCGTCGCCCAGCGCGTGCTGTCCAACACGGTGGAGCAGACGCTGGTCTTCCTGCCCGGCCTGTGGGCGTTGAGCGTGCTGCTGCCGGTCGACGGGCTGGGCGTGCCGCGCCTCGCCACGGCGCTGTTCGTGGCGGGCCGGCTGCTGTTCTGGGCCGGCTACCACGTGCATCCCTACCTGCGCGCACCCGGCATGGCGATGACCTTCACGGTCAACCTCGTGGTGCTGGGCTGGGCGGTGGTCCTGGCGCTATAGCCAGCCGCGCCGCTTGAAGAACCACAGGGGTGCCACGGCGGCCAGCACGGTCAGCGCGATCGCCATGGGATAGCCGGCGGGCGACTGCTGTTCCGGCATCGCCGCGAAGTTCATGCCGAAGACGCTGGTCACCAGCAGCGGCGGGAACAGCGCCACGGTCAGCACGCTGACCAGCTTTACGATGCCCGTTTGCTCGGCGTTGATGCGGCCCAGCGTGGTGTCCAGAATCAGCCCCACCTTGCGCGACAGGAACTGCGCGTATTCGTCCAGGCCGGTGACGTCCAGCCGGGCGCCGCGAGCCCAGCGCCGGGTCTCCTTGCCGACCACGCCGCCGCCCATTGGGCCGCGCGCCAGGAAATCCAGCATGCGGGCGAGGCTGCCCAGGCTCTCGTGCGCCTTGGCGATCCGGTGGCCGGCCTGCCCCAGCCGCTTCAGCGTACGGTTGTCGTCGCGCGGCTCCGTGCCGGCGGGCAGGGCCGTGACGCGGAAGGAGCCGCCGGCCAGCGAATCGAGTTCCACGGCCACGCGGCGCAGCACGGCGGCGGTGCGCTCGACGATGCCCTCGACCAATGCCCGCAGCACCGCCTCCGCCTTCGGCGTGCGGCAGCCCTGGTGCGCCGCGCGGCGGCGGAAGTCCAGGAAGGGCTTCGAGTCGACGTGGTGCAGCGTGGCCAGCCGGCCGCGCGCCAGCACGAAGCTGACCGGCGCCAGACGGGGCGCGTCGGTGTCGGCGAAGGCCAGCGTCAGGACGGTGACGTGCATGGCGCCGGGGATGCGGCGCAGGCGGCTCGATTCCTCGATCTCCGCCATCTGCTCGCGTGTCGGCAGGCGCAGGCCCATCAGCGCCTCGGCCTTCGCCACCTCGTCGGGCATGGGGGCCAGCAGGTCGACCCAGACGGTCTCGTCCGGCAGCGGCTCGCGCCGGCCCTCCGCCCCTTGGCCCTCCGCGCCCCGGCCCTCCGCGCCCTTGTGCGCCCGGAGCGTGCCGCCGTCGTTGACGAACACCTGCAGCATGACGGCTCCGGACGGGCGGGTGGGGAGGGGGTCAGGCGATGCGGCCGATGCGCCGGGGCTTCAGCGGGTGGGCCGTTTCCTTGGGCTCCGGCTTGGCGTCCGGCGTCAGGTCCAGCGCCTCGCCCTCGCGCCGCAGCGCGTCCTCCAGCTTGCGGCGGAAGGCGCCCCCGTCGTCGCGGGCGTCCAGGAAACGGCTGACGGCCTCCTTGGCGACGTCCCGGTCGTAGGGGACCTTGCCGAAGGCCGCCAGCTTGGCGCGCTCCACCAGCTTGGGGTCGAGCCGGCCGCGGATCTCCGCCATCTGCCGAAGCAGGTCCTTGCGCAGGTCTTTCGTCATGGCGGGACCCTCCGGCAGCGGGCGGGCGTGGATCAGTCGCGGCCGATCAGCGTTCCGGCGCCGCCCTCGGTGAAGATCTCCAGCAGCAGCGCGTGCGGCACCCGGCCGTCCAGGATGACGGCGGCGTCGACGCCCTGTTCGACGGCGTCGATGCAGGTCTCGATCTTCGGGATCATGCCGCCGGACGCGGTGCCGTCGGCGATGCAGCCGCGGGCCTGCTCCAGCGTCATGCGCGGGATCAGGTTCTTGTCCTTGTCCAGCACGCCGGCCACGTCGGTCAGCAGGAAGAAGCGCGTGGCGCCGAGCGCGCCGGCGATGGCGCCGGCCGAGGTGTCGGCGTTGATGTTGTACGTGTCGCCGGCCAGATCCACGCCCACCGGGGCCACCACCGGGATGATGTCCGACTGGATCAGGCTGTTCAGGATCTGCGGGTTCACCTGGTACGGCTCGCCCACGAAGCCCAGGTCCAGAACCTTCTCGATGTTGCTGTCCGGGTCCTTCTGCGTGCGGCGCAGCTTGCGCGCGATGATCAGCTGCCCGTCCTTGCCCGACAGGCCCACGGCGCGGCCGCCGGCCTTGGAGATGGCGGTGACGATCTGCTTGTTGATCGAGCCGGCGAGCACCATCTCGACCACCTCGACCGTCTCCTTGTCGGTGACGCGCAGGCCGTCGACGAAGCTCGACTGGATCTTCAGGCGGTTCAGCATGGCGCCGATCTGCGGGCCGCCGCCGTGCACCACCACGGGGTTGATGCCCACCTGCTTCAGCAGCACGATGTCGCGGGCGAACAACTCGGCCAGATGGTCGTCACCCATGGCGTGGCCGCCGTACTTGATGACGAAGGTGCGCCCGGCGTAGCGGCGCATGTAGGGGAGGGCCTCGGACAGGGTGCGGGCCTTGCCCAGCCACTCTTCACGGTCGTTCGTCGTCACGGGAGAGCCGTTCGTGGGTGTGGTCATCGGCGGACTCTTTAACGGAAGCCGCGTGCCGTGCCTAGGGGGCTTTTTGCGGGAACCGGCGGCGGGGCGGCACGGTTCGCAGTTGGGAAACCGCCCGCCGATGGGAAAGTGCCATGAACGACCGCCACATGCCCGAACCGAAGTCCCCCTTCACCGACGCCCTCAAGACCCCGCCCGACGACGATGGCCGCCTGCTGAAGCGCCCCGAGAAGGACAAGGCGCGGCGCGGCGGCACCGGCGAGACCCCGGACGAGGGGATCGCGACGCCGAGCTGAGGGGATTCAACGCCCTGCGTAGCGCGCCAGGAATTCCGACGGGCGCAGGATCGCGACTCCCCGGAACGGGTGGAGCACCAGCAGGTCGTTGTCGCCGGAGACGATGCATTCGGCGTCGCCAGCAACGGCCAGGGACAGGAACTTGTCGTCCTTCGGGTCACGGCAGGCCGTGATCGCCTCGCGTACCGGGATCGAGCGATGCTTGCCAATGGCCGACAACAGTTCTGCCGCCTGTTCCGGCCGTATGACCGGGCGGAGCTTGCGGCTGTCGAGCGTTTGGCGAAGCTCTTCAAGGCAGTCGAGGGAAACCAGCGGTTCGGCCTGGATGAACGCGAACTGGACGGCGGCGGCTGGGGTTGAGTTCGGCTTGAGGAGGGCGCTGACGTAAACCCCCGTGTCGATGACGACGCGGGGTCTATTCATCCCGGCACTCGAGCCCAAGCTCTTCGAGGAGCGCTTCCACGTCCGCGTCGGTCATGCCGGCTTCGCGCCGCCGCCCCTGAACGTCGGCCCCGATCTCGCGGAACAAGCGGGCGGTGTGTTCGCCCTGGGTCTCCACCGTGACGTAGACGGCTTCGTTGTCCCCCACGTCGGCGCGCCGAAGCTCGGGCGGCAAGGTGCCCGCGCGAAGCTTCCTTACGGTGGCTGGCATGGCGATACCCTTCCGAACGACGACGCGGCCGGCGGCCGACTCTTCCCCGAATATAAGGCATCTTCGCGCCCCCGGCCATCACCCCCGCACGGCCGCCGTTCCGTAGCGCGCGTCGGCCCAGCGGCCGGCCAGCAGGGTCAGCGGCTGGGTCAGCGCCGTGGTCGCCACCGCCATCAGCACCATCGCCGAGAAGCAGCCCAGCGACAGCACGCCGGCTTCCAGCAGGATGGTCAGGACGATCACCTCCATCAGCCCCTTGCACGGCATCAGCGTGCCCAGGCGCAGCGCGTCCGGCCAGCTCTCGCCGGTCAGGCGGGCGGGCAGGGTGGTGCCCAGCACCTTGCCGGCCAGCGTCGTCAGCGTCGCCACCAGGAAGACGGTCCACTGCGCCGGCTCGCCCAGGTCGATGGTCACCTTGAGGCCGGTCAGCGTGAAGAAGAAGGGCAGCAGCACCAGCGTGGCGAAGGGGTCCAGGCGGTGCAGGATGGATTCGGCCACGCGCTTGGGCATGACCAGCCCGGCGATGAAGGCGCCCAGGATGTAGTGCAGCCCGATCAGCTCCGTCACCGCCGCGGAGCCGAGGAGTGCCGCGCAGGTGGCGACCACCGCCGTGTCGCCGAAGTGCCCGTCGGGGGCGGCGTGCCGCATCACCCGCTCCAAGAGCGGCCGGGCCACCAGCAGCGACGCCCCGGCGTAGAGTAGGCCCAGCGCAAGCACCCACCCCATGCCGTCCAGCCCGCCGCCATGCCCCCAGGCCAGGACGCCGGTCATCAGCACCCAGAGTGCTGCGTCGTTCACGGCGGCGTAGCCCAGCGCCAGCTGGCCGACGCGGTGGTTGACCAGCCCCATCTCGCGCAGGATGGCGCCCAGCACCGGCAGCGCGGTGACGCCCAGGCAGATGCCGAACCCCGCGGCGAACAGCGCCGGCGACGCCTTCGGTCCGGTCATGCCCGGCACCGCGTCGGCGATCCACAGTCCGGCCAGCACGCCCAGCGCGGTCGGCACCAGCATGCTGGACAGGCTGACGGCGGCGAAGGCACGGCCCTTGCCCTTGAACTCCGTCACGTCCAGGTGCAGGCCGGTGAGAAAGGCGAAGAACACCACCGCCAGCCACGCCAGCCCCGACAAGGGCGCCAGCGAGGCCGGGGCGAACAGCCGGCCCCACAGGTCCGGCGCCAGATGGCCCAGCACGGAGGGGCCGAGCGCGATGCCGAACAGGATCTGCACCACCACCATCGGCGCCACGCGCTTGATGCCGGTCAGCCGCCACAGCAGGAACGGCACGGCGATCAGCAGGATGGCCTGCACCAGGAAGACGAAGACGGGGGAGACCTCCAGGTGCACGGCCGCACCCGGCTCAGTATTCCGCGAACTTGGCGAGGCTGGCGCGCAGCTCGGCGATGCCCACGCCCTTTTCGGCGCTGGTCACGTGCACCTCGGGGTAGGCGGCCGGGTGCTTTTTCAGCGCGGCGGCGGTGCGCGTGCGCACGGCCTCCAGCTCCGCCGCCTTCACCTTGTCGGCCTTGGTCAGCACGATCTGGTAGGGCACGGCGGTCTGGTCCAGCATCTTCATGATCTCCACGTCGTTCGGCTTGATGCCATGACGTCCGTCGATCAACACCAGCGCCCGGCGCAGCGTCACG
>NZ_DASPMG010000328.1:0-5828 GCF_035627195.1 Azospirillum sp. | reverse complement strand
AGTATTAACTGCGGTTACCACCTTTCCCAAAAGTCTACCGATACCATCAAAGCCCTAGCATCCTTTGCCCCCTCGCAACGCCCGCAATCGAGTGCAATAAAGTTGGAGTGGTGTTCACGAGACTGCGGCGGGGTGCGATGCCAAGGATCTGATTAGCCTGAACGTATAGGACCGGGCGACCGGATCATCGACCGGATCATCCAATCGGGGGGCAGAACGCCCCGTCAATCGGGGGGCAGGATGCCCCGTGGAACGAGGCGGTGCTGGCTGGTGCGGAACGACTTCCCCCGCCGACGGCCGGTTCCCTCAAAATTTCTGAAGGAGGTGCCTTCGTGATGCTGACCGCCACCAACACCGAGCCGACGATCGAGTCCATCGTCACCCAGCAGATCCGCGCGTTCATCGTCGAAAACTTCCTGCTCGGCAAGGACTCCGGGTTCGACAACGCGGAATCGCTGCTGGAAAGCGGGATCATCGACTCCACCGGCATCATGCACGTGGTGGCTTTCCTGGAAGAGAGCTTCGGGATCGCCATCGACGACGACGACCTGATCGCCGACAACCTCGACTCCGTCGAACGCATCGCCGGCTTCGTCGAGCGCAAGCGCACGCTCAAGGACGCGGCTTGAGGCCCCCGTAGGTTGGGTCGAGGCGACGCCGGAAACCCAACCTACGCCCCCGCACAATCGACCGAGGATCGCCGATGGTCTTCCTGGTGCACCACCTTCTGGCCGACACGGCCCGACGGGTTCCGGACAAGACGGCGCTCATCGCCGGTTCCAACCGGCGCAGCTTCGCGGACCTCGACCGCGACAGCGACGCCGTGGCGGGGACGCTGCGGCGCATGGGTGTGCGGCGGGGCGACCGCGTCGCGATCATGCTGGAGAACTCGGTCGAATACGTGACCGCCTTCTTCGGCACCATGAAGGCCGGGGCGGTGTACGTCCCGGTCAACCCCTCCACTAAGGCCGACAAGCTGGCCTACATCCTCAACGACTGCGCGGTGACCGCGCTGGTGGCGCCGGTGGCGCTGGCCCGCACGGTGCTGCCCGCCCTGGACAACGCACCGTCCGTCCAGGGCACGCTGTGGGTCGGCCCGGCCGTCCCCGACGGCGCGGGCGCCGCCGCCAGCTACGCCGAGGCGGTCGCCGCGCCGGCCCCGGCGCCCGAGGTCTTCGGCCTGATCGACGAGGATCTGGCCGCCATCCTCTACACCTCCGGCACAACGGGAAAGCCGAAGGGCGTCATGCTGACGCACGCCAACCTGGTGGCGACGGCGCGTTCCATCGCCTCCTACCTCGGCAACACGCCGGACGACGTG
The DNA here is from genome assembly GCF_035627195.1 of Azospirillum sp. Taxonomy (GTDB): domain Bacteria; phylum Pseudomonadota; class Alphaproteobacteria; order Azospirillales; family Azospirillaceae; genus Azospirillum. Next base: position 4,507 of record NZ_DASPMG010000328.1, on the reverse strand, counting down.
GTGATGTGCGTGCTGCCGCTGACCTTCGGCTATGGCCTGTCGCAGGTGACGACGTCGGCGCTGGTCGGCTTCACGCTGGTCATCGAACGCTCCTTCGCCTACCCGGCCGACACGCTGAAGCGCATGGTGGAGCACCGCGTCACCGGCCTGCCCGGCGTGCCGACGCTGTTCGCCACGCTGTTGCAGATGGAGGCGGCGAAGACCGCCGACCTGTCCTGCCTGCGCTACCTCACCAACGCCGCCGCCCCGCTGCCCACCGCGCACCTGAAGCGGGTGGTGGAGCTGTTCCCGCAGGCGACGTTCCATTCCATGTACGGCATGACCGAGTGCAGCACGCGCATCTGCACGCTGGACCCCGCCCGGCTGCACGACAAGACCGCGTCGGTCGGCACCGCCATCCCCAACTGCGAGGCCTACGTCGTCGACGACGACGGCAACCGCGCCGCCCCCGGCGTGGTGGGCGAGCTGGTGGTGCGCGGCGCCAACGTCATGCGCGGCTACTGGGGGCGGCCGGAGGAGACGGCCAAGCGCGTGCGCGACGGCCTGCTCCACACCGGTGACCTGTTCAAGGCCGACGAGGAGGGGTTCCTGTACTTCGTCGCCCGCAAGGACGACGTCTTCAAATGCCGGGGCGAGAAGGTCAGCCCCAAGGAGGTCGAAGGCGTCCTGTGCGAGTTGGCGGAGGTCGCCGAAGCCGCCGTCATCGGCGTGCCCGACCCGGCCGACGGCATGGCCGTGAAAGCCTTCCTGGTGCCCCGCGAGGGCGCCGAGATCAACGAGGCGGCGGTGCGCCAGCACTGCCGGGCGCGGCTGGAAAGCCACCTCGTGCCCAAGTTCTTCGAGATCCGCGCCGAACTGCCGAAGACCGAGTCCGGCAAGCTCAAGCGCTCCGACCTGGCGGAATCCGCCTGACGCCCGTATCCCCGAGGAGAGCCGACCATGTGTGGAATCGCCGGTGTCCTGGCCGGTCCGCGCGCCGAGCCCCCCGCGCTGGAAGAGCTGCGGCGGATGATCGCCATGCTGGGCCACCGCGGCCCCGACGGCTATGGCTTCTACCGCGACGAGCGCTGCGGCTTCGCCCACGCGCGCCTGAGCATCGTGGGCCTCGCCGGCGGCTTCCAGCCGATCCACAACGAGGATCGGACGCTGTGGATCACCTTCAACGGTGAGATCTTCAACCACGTCGAGCTGCGGCGCGAGCTGGAAGCGCGCGGCCACCGCTTCTACACGAACACCGACACCGAGGTGATCGTCCACGCGTACGAGGAGTACGGGCCCGCCACCTGGGCCAAGCTGAACGGCCAGTTCGCCATCGGCCTGTGGGATACGATCACGCGCAAGCTGTGGCTGGTGCGCGACCGCATGGGCATCCTGCCGCTGCACTTCGCCCGCGCCGGCGACCATCTGGTCTTCGGATCGGAGGTGAAGGCGCTGTTCGGCGGCGGCCGCATCGCCCCGCAATTCGACGCCGCGCGCCTGGCGCAGGTGTTCAGCCATTGGAGCGTCGCCCCGCAGGGCTCCGTCTTCGCGGGCGTCCAGCAGGTGCCGGCCGCCACGGCGCTGTGCATCGACGAAAACCTGACCATCCGCGAGGAGCGGTACTGGACGCCGAACCTCGCCGGCGACCCGGCCCTGGCGAACGTCTCCGTTCAGGAGGCCAGCCAGCTGCTGGGCGACAAGCTGTTCGACGCGGTGAAGCTGCGCCTGCGTGCCGACGTGCCGGTGGGCGTCTACATCTCCGGCGGGCTGGACAGCTCGGTCATAGCCGCGCTGGTGCGCTGGGGCAAGGTGGGAGAGGTGCATTCCTTCGGCGTGCGCTTCGCCGACGCGGCCTTCGACGAGACGCCGCAGCAGCGCATCGTCGCCGGCTTCGTCGGGACCGAACACCACGACATCGTCTGCGGCCCGGCGGAGATCCAGGCGGCCCTGCCCAACGTCGTCTGGCACGGCGAGGCGCCGCTGCTGCGCACCGCGCCCGCCCCGCTCTACCTGCTCTCCGGCCTCGTCCAGGACAACGGCATCCGCGTGGTGCTGTCGGGCGAGGGGGCGGACGAGCTGCTGGGCGGCTACGACATCTTCAAGGAGGACCGCATCCGCCGCTTCTGGGCGCGCCGGCCGGACTCCCGCCTGCGCCCGAAGCTCCTGGGCCGCATCCATCCCTTCGCGGCCGCCGCCGGGGCCAAGGAGAGCCCGCTGTGGCAGGCCTTCTTCCGCCGCGGTCTGATGGACACCGACGATCCGTTCTACGCGCACCGCATCCGCTGGCAGAACACCGCCTGGACGTGGCGCCTTCTGAACCCCGACGTGCGCGCCGCCGCCGACCCGGCCCGCTGGGAGGCGGAGGTGCTGGCCCGCATGCCGGCCGGGTGGGAGGGGTGGAACGCGCTGTCCCGCGCCCAGCAGGTGGAGATGGAGGCGTTCCTCACCCCCTACCTGCTGTCCAGCCAGGGCGACCGGGTGGCGATGGCGCACTCCATCGAGGTGCGCTACCCGTTCCTGGACCCCGACGTGGTGGAGCTGTGCAACGCCCTGCCGCCGCGGGTGAAGATGCTGGCCCTGCGCGACAAGCTGGCGCTGCGCCGGCTGGCGGCCGACCTGCTGCCGGCGGAGATCGGCAGCCGGCCCAAGCGCCCGTACCGCGCGCCGATGACCACCGCGCTGTTCGGGCCGGACGCGCCGGATTACGTGCGCGACCTGCTGTCGGAATCCATGCTCGCCCGCTACGGCCTCGTCGAGGCGGCGGGGGTGGCGCAGCTCGCAAGCCGCGCGCACCGGCAGGAGGGCCGCATGGCCGGCGAGCGCGAGGAGATGGCGCTGGTCGGCACGCTGACCCTGCAGATGCTGGCCCACGACTACCTCGACGCCTTCACCGGCAAGGCGGAGGAGGCGCGCCGCCGCCTCGACGCCGTGCCCACGCACGTGCTCGAAGAGCACCCCAATTCCCTTCTTGAAGAATCCATTGACGACCAGAGCGCGGCGGCGAACGCCGCCTGATCGACCCAATCCGACACTCTCGCGAACCGGGGAATCACACCTCATGCTGAACGACCTGCATCCGTTCGATCACCGCATGCTCGAGATGGACTGCGCCGCCGCGGCGCGGGAGATCGAAGAGTCCATCCGCCGCATCGTCGCCGTCGACCTGCGCCGCCAGGGCATCGTGCTGGGCGTGTCGGGCGGCATCGACTCCGCGGTCTGCGCGACGCTGGCCGTTCGGGCCCTGGGGCCGGACCGCTGCCGCCTGCTGCTGATGCCGGAGAAGGAATCCTCCCCCGACAGCACCCGGCGCGGCCGCCTGCTGTGCGCCGGCCTGGGCGTGGAGCCGGTGATGGAGAACCTCACCGCCTCGCTGACCGCGATGGGCTGCTACGAGCGGCGCGACAGCGCCATCCGCCGCCTGTTCCCCGAATACGGCGCGGGCTGGAAGCAGAAGATCGGGCTGGCCGGCGGCCTGCTGGACCACGACCGCGTCAACTACTTCACCATCACCGTGGAATCGCCGGACGGCGAGCGGCAGACCAGCCGCATGCCGGTCGACGTCTACCTGGACGTGGTCGCCGCCACCAACCTGAAGCAGCGCCTGCGCAAGACCACCGAATACACGCACGCCGATGCGCTGAACTACGCCGTGCTGGGCACGCCGAACCGGCTGGAGTACGAGCTGGGCTTCTTCGTGCGCGGCGGCGACGGGCTGGCCGACCTGAAGCCCATCGCGCACCTGTACAAGAGCCAAGTCTACCAGATGGCCGCCTACCTCGGCGTGCCGGAGGACATCCAAAGCCAGGCGCCCAGCACCGACACCTACACGCTGGAGCAGACGCAGGAGGAGTTCTACTACGCGCTCCCCTACGACAAGCTGGACCTGGCGCTGTTCGCCTTCGGCAACGGCGTGTCGGCCGATGACGCCGCCGCCGGCCTGGGCATCACGGCCGAGCAGGTGCGCCGCGTGTACAAGGACATCGCGCTGAAGCGGCGGACGTCGGCCCGCATCCTGCGCGACGCCCTGCTGGTGCAGCCGGTCGACGTGGACGGGAGCGACGCGTGAGCGTCGTCGCCTGGGCCCAGCGTGGCATCGCCCGGCTGGACCCGGGCGACCGCCCCACCCTGGCGGCGTTCCAGCGCGAACACTTCGGTGAACGCGCCATGCAGCACCGTCCGGAGCACCACCGCTGGCTCTTCGAGGACGTGCCCCGTCCCGACCCGGAGGGGGTGCAGCTCTGGGTCTGCAAGCGCAAGGACGCCGTGGTGGGCCAGCAGGGCGGCATCCCCTTCCGCCTGAAGGCGGGGGAGCGGATGCTGCGCGCATCCTGGTCCATCGACCTGATGGTGGCCCCGGAATGGCGCCTGCGCGGCGTCGGCCCGGCGCTGAGCGACGCGCACGCCATGTGCAACGAGGCCACTGTCTCGCTGGCCCCGTCCGACGCCGCCTACAAGGCGTACAAGCGGGCGGGCTGGATCGACCTGGGCAGCGTGCCGACCTATGTGCGGGTCATCGACCCGGCCCCCT
>NZ_DASPMG010000327.1:0-6875 GCF_035627195.1 Azospirillum sp. | reverse complement strand
GCCCGCACGTGGAGCTGGAGCAGGCGTGCCACCTGCCGCAGGTAGAAGTCGCCGGCCAGGTGGCCGTGCGTGTCGTTGATGGCCTTGAAGCCGTCCAGGTCGATCATCACCAGGACGCCGCCGGCCGCCGGGTTGCGCCGGGCCGCCGCCAGCTCGCGCCGTAGGTGGCCGTAGAAGCCGCGGCGGTTCAACAGCCCGGTCAGCTCGTCCGTCATGGTCAGGCTTTCCAGGTAGGCGATGCGTTCCTGCTGCTGGTTGATGAGGTCCTGCGCCTCGGCCAGCTTCGCCAGCGCGCTCTCCAGGATGCGCTCGCCGGTGTCTTCGACGACCGCGATGCCGAGCCCGCGCGGGTGCGGCAGGCGGTTCCAGCCCAGACCATCCAGGCTGTGTGCGGCGGCGGTATCCAGGGCGGCGAAGGCGTTCATGGTCGGCTCCTCTCGCTTGGCGCGAAATGCTTCGCCTTGCCAGAAGCAACGAGCGTGCCAGAGCCGGACTCCTTGGATTCCGCCACTTTGCCCATCGGCAGAAATCGCCCTTCCCCGGTCCCGCCCGGCAGGAAATTCCGGGCGGCAACAATTCGCCGGACATTTTCGTGATATTTTACCCAAATACCACGCGCCCTTCCGGCATGCGGGTTCCAGCGCGCCGGTGCGCGCGAAGGGGGGGTCGTGGCGTGGGAAAAGCTTTCCCACGCCACGACCCACCCCTGCCCTTCACGCCACCCGGTCGGGCGGCTCTTGCCCGGCAAAAAAGGCATCCAGGTTGTCGAGCGCCTTGAAGCCCATGGCGTTGCGCGTCTCCACCGTGGCGCTGCCCAGGTGCGGCAGCAGGAAGGTGTTGGGCAGGCCGCGGTAGCCGGGGTGCAGGTTCGGCTCGTTCTCGAAGACGTCCAGCCCGGCGGCGGCGACGTGCCCGTCCTTCAGCGCGGCGATCAGCGCTTCGTCGTCCACCACGCTGCCGCGCGCCGTGTTGACGACGACGGCGCCGCGCGGCAGCCGGGCGATGCGGGCGGCGTTCAGCCAGTGGTGCGTCTGCGGCGTGGCCGGGCAGTGCAGGGTCAGCACGTCGGTCGCGGCCAGCATCGCTTCCGGATCGGCGTGGAAGACCGCCCCCTCCTCCAGCTCGGCCGGCAGGCGGCTGCGGTTGGAGTAGTGCACGCTCATGCCGAAGGCCCGCGCGCGGCGCGCCACCGCCTGGCCGATTCGCCCCATGCCGAACACGCCCAGGCGCTTTCCGCCCAGGTGCGTGCCCATCAGCTGGGTCGGCGTCCAGCCGGTCCAGCCGCCGGTGCGCACCAGCGATTCGCCCTCCGACGCCCGCCGGGCGGCGCCCAGGATCAACAGGAGCGCCGTGTCGGCCGTCGCGTCGGTCAGCACGCCGGGGGTGTTGGTGACCACGATGCCGCGCGCCCGCGCGGCGCCCAGGTCGATGTGGTCGGTTCCGACGGAGAAGGTGGCGAGGATCCGCACACTGTCCGGCAGCGCACCGATCACGTCGGCCGTCAGCTTCTCGGCCGGGCAGCAGAGGATGCCGGCCGCGCCGGAGGCCCGCTCCACCAGCGATGGCGCGGTCTGCGGCGCGTCGTCCGGGTTCAGCCGCGCGTCGTAGGTGCGCGCCGCGCGGGCCTCCACCGCCTCCGGCAGGCGACGCGTCACCAGCAGCACCGGACGGGCCTGACTGTCGCTCGTTTGCATCGGTTGCTCCTCCCCTCTCGTTGAATTGCGCTTGGCGGGCCTTTCGGTCCGCGCGAAAAACACCCATTATCCGAGTGAACGGTTTCAATCACCCGTGGAAGCCACCTTGTCCACACTCCGCCACACCGCCCGCGTCACCGCAGCCGCCGTCGCCGCCGCGCTGCTGCTCTCCCCCGTGTCGGCGCGGTCGGCGGAAGCGGCCGCCGAGATCGCGCCGCACCGCGCCATCTACAAGATGTCGCTCCTGAAGGCGCGCGGGTCGAGCAAGGTGGCCGACGTGCGCGGCCGCATGATGTTCGAATGGGCCGACGCCTGCGACGGCTGGACGACGGAGCAGCGCTTCCAGCTGCGCTTCGTCTACGCCGAAGGCGACGAGATGAACATGACCACCAACTACACCACCTGGGAAGCCAAGAACGGCCTGCGCTATCGCTTCAACGTGCGCAAGACCGTGAACGGCGAGGTGGACGAGGAGGTGCGCGGCGACGCCACCATGGAGAAGGACGGCACCGGCGGCATCGCCCACTTCGTCCGGCCGGAGGAGAACGACATGCCGCTGCCCGCCGGCACGCTGTTCCCCAGCGCCCACACGGTGGCCGTGCTGGACCGCGCCCGGTCCGGCGAGGTGTTCTTCAACCGCGTCGTCTTCGACGGCGCCGACGCCGAGGGCGCCACGGAGATCAGCGCCGTCGTCGGCCCGGCCGCTAAGGCCAAGGGCGAGCGCACGCCGGACCTGACCAGGGACCGCAAGGCATGGCCGGTGCGCATGGCCTTCTTCCCGCTGAAGAGCGACGCCGCGCAGCCGGAATACGAAATGAGCATTTCGCTGCTGCAGAACGGCGTGGCCGAATCGATGCAGATCGACTACGGCGACTTCACCGTCAACGCCGTGCTGGAAACGCTGGAGGCCCTGCCGAAGTCCGGCTGCTGAAGTCCGGCGGCTGATCCCTGGCGCGCCATATCACGCGCGCCACGTCACGCATCGAACTCCATCGTCACCACGCAGCGGCCGTCCCTCGCCTCGGCCGCTATGCGGTCGGCGACGCGGCCGATCATGAAGCGGGCCAGCAGGGCGGCCCCTTCCGGGTGTTCCAGGATGTCGTGCTCGGTGGGGCGCAGCGCGCTGGGCTCCAGCAGCTCGCCGTAGTAGGTGACGGAGACGGTGAAGCGGAACTCGTCGAAGCGGGTGCGCACCTCGGCCGGCAAGGCGCCGCCGCCCGCCACCATGCCGTTGGCCGCCAGCGTCTCCACCACCTCCTGCACGGCGTAGCAGGCGCGGTAGACGACGGCCGGCCCGGCGCCCCACAGCTGGCCCTGCGCCGTCATGAAGTCCCACAGCCGGGCGGGCTCCGGGCGCGCGGCGTCAATGGTGAAGCGGCTGCGGCGGTGGATGCCGATGCGGAACACGGCGTTCAGCAGCACCGCCACGGTGACCGCCGTCGCCATGGGCGAGCCCACCAACGGCTCGATCCAGTCGGGCACCGCCTGGAAATAGCCGGGGTCCGACAGCCGCGCCAAGCCCAGCGCCAGCGCGATGCCCAGCATGAACACCTTGCGCGGGTCGAGCAGGCGCGAGACCATCATCTGCGCGCCGTTGACCACCAGGAAGCAGCCGCTGAACAGCAGGGCGGCGCCGATCACCGGCTTCGGCATGACCAGCAGCGCCGTCGCCAGGGCCGGCGACAGCGAGAAGCCGATCAGCAGCGCGCCGATGCCGAACCCCACCACCCGGCAGGTGGCGCCGGTGGCCAGCGACAGGCCGACGGCGCCGGAGGTGGCCGCCTGCCCCACCCCGCCGATCACGCCGGCCGCGACGTTGGTCAGCCCGTCCGCCACGATGCCGCGGCCGATGTTGACGACGTCCGGCCGCTGCCACTCCGCGTCGTTGGCACGTTGCGCCGCCGTCAGCGCGCCGACGGAGTTCAGCGCCATGGCGAGTGCCGAAATGACGAAGGCGGGCACCAGCGCAACGTCGAACGCCATTCCGAAGGAGCCGACGGCGGGCAGCGCGAACAGCGGCGCCGACGCCAACTCGGCCAGCCGCGCCGGCTCGTACTGGCCGAAGGGGATGGCGAGAAGGTAACCGGCGGCGATGCCGATCAGCGTGCAGAACAGCCGCAGGCGCGGCCAGCCCCACACGCTGATGCCGACGATCACCGCCAGCGTGAGCACCGACACGGCGAGGTAGGCCGGCCGCTGCGCCACCGCCACATCGAAGCCCAGGAACTGCCGGTCGGCCAGCACCATCACCGACAGCCCAACGAAGAACACGACAAATCCGGCGATCTCCGGCGGGAACAGCGGCCGCAGGCGCGGCATCAGGCGGGCCAGAACCACCACCACGGCGCCGCTGAAGGCGCTCATGCCCAGGAACAGCGGCAGCCCGCCGTGGCGCAGCGCCACCTCCGCCGCCGGCAGCAGGATCGTCGTCGTGGTCGTCGGCACGAGGGTGCCGGAGCCGATGCCGAATCGCCCCAGCGCCTGCAGGACCGCGCCGATTCCGCCGGCGATCATGGTCAGGCTGACCAGCCGCCCGCCGGCCTCGGCGTCCAGCCCGGCCATGCGGGCGACGCTGACCGCAACCACAAGGTAGATGGCGATCAGCGCCATGTGCTGGAGCGCCAGCAGTACGATCACCGGCAACGGAGGCACGTCGGTCAGCCCGTAGATCAGCTCGGGCGGGCGTTTGGCCATGGCGGGGTCCGGGACGGCGGCGGGAACGTGAACTGTGGCAGAGGACCGCCGGGCGCGCAAACCGTTGGTCCACGCATAAAGCGTGTCGGCGCCGACACACCAGTGCGCCGCGAACACGCCGAGGGCATATATCGAATTGTAAGCAAATCGCGGACAGGACAATATGTTGGGGTCGCCGCGCCCGTGATGCGGCACCAATCGTTTCAGAGGTCTTTCGGATGAGCAAGAAGAAGGTCCAGATCGGGCAGGTCTACCAGTCCGTCGGGTCGTCCAGTGCCCGCGCGTGGCGCGTGCGGGACACCCTCAACCTCTTCAACATCCCGCACGCCCGCGTCGTCAGCACCGAGGATGACGGCGACGTGAAGACGCTCAGCTGCCTCGTGCTGGTCGATCCGGATTACTACCGCCTGATCGAAAGCCCCGCCGCGGCGGCGTGAGCCTATCGTTGGGTTTTCACCTGCGGTTCAACCCAACCTACGGTCGTCCGTAGGTTGGGTTCAGCGCAGCGCAAACCCAACGGCCGGGACCTGTTTCAGTCCGTCATGCCCTTGGCGGCGGACACGGCGTCGCGGACGCTGACGCCCTTGCGCATGATGTTGTCCACGGCGCGGCCCTGCACCATCTTGATGCCGGCCTTGTGCGCGTAGACGAGGCTGGACACCGTATCGCAACGGGCCAGGATGAACTTGCAGCGGTCCTGCTCGGCGATGCGGTCGAAGAAGTACTTCTCCAGGCCCGGATCCATCTCCAGCATGTCGCTGGACCAGAAGATCTTGGCGTAGTCGGCGTTCAGGTATTCCAGGTCGAAATTGGTGACCCAGAACGGGTTCAGGCCGTCCACGGCGATCTGGTAGCGGCGATCCTGCGCGAAGTCGACAACCTCGTTGAACAGCGACAGGTTCTCGATCAGGTCGCCCTTGGAGATCTCCAGCACGACGTTGCCGCGGAAATCGATGGGCAGCCGCTCGTCGAACTTCACGAAGCCGGTGGAGATCACCGTCGACAGGTTGATGTTGATGCCGATGCGCCGGCCGCGCATGAACGACAGCCCGTGGTTCAGCGCCCGCAGCACCGACTGGTCGAGGTTGGCGGTGAAGTAGTTGAACAGCCACTTGTTGGCCGTCAGGTCGTATTCCGGGCAGAGCCGTTCCTGCAGCAGCTTGATCGAGATGTAGAGCTCGTAATACTCGTTCTCGTCGTCGCCCTGGGGATCCAGGTTGGCGATCGCCTGGTTGAACAGGAAGGGCGACAGGTCGAACATCTGCATCTGACGTTCGAGCTTGCCCATTTCCTCCAGCGTGATCGGCGGCTTGGTCTCCGTGGAATGGGTGCCCGCCTCGCCCGCCTGCAACTCTTCGACGAACCGGATGACGTTGACGAAGTTCAACGCCAGTTCCATGATCGAGTAGAGCGAATACTCCTTGTACGGGTTCGGCCCCGTCAGCGTGGTCTTCGACAGGAAGATCTGCTCGACCTTCTGGCACACCTCGGTGACGCCGGTCAGCTTCAGGCCCTTGTAGAGGACGATGACGTCGCCGTTCGAGATGTTGAAGGACTGAAGATAGGACGCCTTCGACCCCAGTTCCTGAATGATCGTGCGGACGATCATCTGGCTGGATGGGTCCTTGTCCTTCAGCAGCGACAGGTGCATGTGGATGAGCCGCATGCCCTGCAGCTCGTTCTTGGCGGACCGCAGCAGGTTCAGCAGCTTGTCGTTGTCGAATTCCGGCCGGGAATCCTTCGCGGCGGCCACGGCCTGCTGCTTCTCCGACGAGGAGAGGCGAACGCGGTCGCGTCCGATCGGTGGTTTGCCGCGAAAACTGCTCATCAACAACGTCTCCCAGCGCGGGAAGGCTCTGGCGGGCCGGCCTGCCACGATGCGGGCACGCGATTCCCCTAACGAGCGAAGTTAACCCTAGCTATCTTTAAAAATGCATTAAACCGTGGTTAATGCGTAGGCACCGATATTTATAGTTAAGCGTCTATACTTGATTCCCCGCAGTCACGACCCGGCCGGCGGTGCCGGAACGATGCGGACGCGGCGGTCCTGGACGGCCAGAGCGATGCGCCCGTGCTTCAACGCCAGCGCGTCGTCGCCGAACAGCTCGCGGCGCCAGCCGTGCAGCGCCGGCACGTCGGCGTTGTCGTCGGCGGCGATGGCCTCCAGGTCGGCGGCCGAGGCCACCAGCTTGCTCGCCACGTGGTTCTCGTCGCACTTCATCTTGAGCAGCACGCGCAGCAACTCGATGATCGGCGTCAGGCCCGGCGGCAGTTCTTCGCGCGCCTCGACTCGCGGGCATTCGGATTCGGGCAGGTCGAGGCCGCGCTGCACGGCGGCCAGCACGTCCGTCCCCTGCTTGCCCTCGGCGAATCCGCGCCCCATGCCGCGCGTGCGGGCGAGGTCGTCGACGGTGGTCGGCGCGTGCGCGGCGATCTCCAGGAGCGCCTCGTCGCGCAGCACGCGCGAGCGCGGCAGGTCGCGCCGCT
>NZ_DASPMG010000326.1:0-24792 GCF_035627195.1 Azospirillum sp. | reverse complement strand
GCCTTCACCTCGTTGGCGACCTGGGTGACCATCTCCGGGTCCAGGCCGAACTCCCGCTTGCCCATCAGGGCTTCGCCGGAGACCTTGAGGAGAACTCGCTTGTACCGGATGCCGTCGGCGGGCACTTGGGCGGCAGGCACTGGGGTCTGACCCATGGAAACGCTCCCCTCCAGTTATTGTCCGTGCGCAAGCGAGATCCGGCGCCGTCCCTTCACGTGGGAAGGGACGGCGCCGGATGGTATCGTCCTTAGGCCTGCGTGCCGGCGGCGGCGGCCACCTCGGCGGCGAAGTCCGACTGGGCCTTCTCGATGCCCTCGCCCAGGGCGAAGCGCACGAAGCCGGTCAGCGCGACCGGGGCGCCGACGTCCTTGGCGGCGGCCTCGACGACCTTGCGGATCTTGGTCTCGCCGTCGATCACGTAGGTCTGCTCGAGCAGGCAGACTTCCTCGTAGTACTTGCGCAGGCGGCCCTCGACCATCTTCTCGATGATCGACTCCGGCTTGCCGGACGCGCGGGCCTGGTCGGCCAGCACGTTCTTCTCGCGCTCCAGCGCGGAGGTGTCGACGTCGCCGATGTCCAGGGCTTCCGGACGGGCGGCGGCGACGTGCATGGCGATCTGCTTGCCCAGTTCGGTCAGCTTGGCGGCGTCGCCGGTCGACTCCAGCGCCACCAGCACGCCGATCTTGCCGAGGCCCGGGGCCACGGCGGTGTGGATGTAGCTGGTGACGACGCCGGCCGAAACGCTCAGCTTGGCGGCGCGGCGCAGGTTCATGTTCTCGCCGATGGTGGCGATCAGGCTGGTCAGCTCGTCCTGCACGGTGTGCGAGGTGCCGGGGTAGGCGGCGGCCTTCAGCCCCTCGACGTCGCCGGTGGTCAGCGCGATCTCGGCGGCCTTGGCGGCAAAGCCCTGGAACTTGTCGTTGCGGGCGACGAAGTCGGTCTCGGCGTTCACCTCGACCACGGCGCCGGCGGTGCCGGAGGTCGCCACGGCGACGAGGCCCTCGGCGGCGACGCGGCCCGACTTCTTGGCGGCGGCGGCGAGGCCCTTCTTGCGCAGCCAGTCGACGGCGCCTTCGAGGTCACCGTTGGTTTCGGCCAGCGCCTTCTTGCAATCCATCATGCCGGCGCCAGTCTTGTCGCGCAGCTCCTTGACGAGCGAGGCGGTAATCTCGGCCATGGGTCAGCCCTCTTTCTTCCGAAAACGGTTCCAAACGAATCGATTCAACCCTTGAAAACGCAAAACCGCCGGGCTCCGCGCGGGCGTCAAGGGCACCCCCGCGCGGCGCGTGACACGAGTTCCGTTCCCGGTACCGGATTCACACGGAATGCCGTGACGCGAGGTCACGGCATTCCGCGATCCGGTTCCGGTCCGCGGCCCGACGGTGCGGGCCCGGATCAGGCCTGCGCGCCGGCGGCCTCGGCCTCGGCCTGCTCCTCGGGGAGCGACTCGGCCGGCGACTCGTCCTGGGCGCCCACGTCGATGCCGGCGGCGACCATCTCGGCCTGCAGGCCGTCGAGCACCGCGCCGGAGATCAGCTCGCAGTAGGTGTCGATGGCGCGCAGCGCGTCGTCGTTGCCGGGGATCGGGAAGGCGACGCCGTCCGGATCCGAGTTGCTGTCGATCACCGCGACCACCGGGATGCCCAGCTTGTTGGCTTCCTTGACGGCGATCGACTCCTTGTTGGTGTCGATGATGAAGAGGATGTCGGGCAGGCCGCCCATCTCCTTGATGCCGCCCAGCGCGCGCTCCAGCTTGTCGCGCTCGCGGGTGAGCATCAGGACTTCCTTCTTCGTCAGGCCCGAGGTGTCGCCGGACAGACGCTCTTCCATCTCGCGCAGGCGCTTGATCGACTGCGAGATGGTCTTCCAGTTCGTCAGCATGCCGCCCAGCCAGCGGTGGTTGACGAAGTACTGGCCGCAGCGCTTCGAGGACTCGGCGACCTTCTCCTGCGCCTGGCGCTTGGTGCCGACGAAGAGGACGCGGCCACCGCCGGCGACGACGTCGCGCACCGCCTGCATCGCGCGGTGCAGCATCGGCACCGTCTGCTCCAGGTCGATGATGTGCACGCCGTTGCGGACGCCGAACAGGTACGGCGCCATCTTGGGGTTCCAGCGGCGGGTGTGGTGGCCGAAGTGGACGCCGGCTTCCAGCAGCTGGCGCATGGTGAACGAAGGCATGGTCATGGAAAAAGTACCCTTTTCCGGTTGCTCCGCCGCGGGCATTGTTCGGATCGACGAACACCGGATCGGGCCGTTGGCATACGCCGACGGTCCGCCAGCCCGCGTGAGGTTTTGACGACGGCGCTTACATAGCCCGGCGGGTCGGGTTTGGCAACAGCCATGGTGATGGAATCCGCCTTGCCCGCCATCCCGCCAAGGTCACGGCAACCCGCCCTCACGGCGATTGCGCGCCGAAGGGGAACCTGATAGCTGAATTGGTTAACCTGATCGGCCGGACCAAGGCCGGGCGGGACGCCAAGAAGCCTTCCGTCCCAGCCCGCCGCCAGGACTTCCTGCATGTTCCGAACAGAGACAATCCGCCCGGCCGCCCTCCTCGGCGCCGCCGTGCGCAGCCGCCTGCTCGCCCCGCTTTTCGCGCTGATGCTGCTGGCGGTGGCGACGCCGATCTTCCTGGACCAGATCCCGCCGCTGGCGGACTACGTCAACCATCTCGCGCGCATGCACGTCATCGCCGGGATCGACCATGATCCCAAGCTGGCGGAGCTGTACGAGATCCGGTGGGCGGTCATCCCCAACCTTGTGATGGACATGGTGGTGCCGGTGCTCAACCGGTACGTCGACGTCTACGTGGCCGGGCAGCTCTTCATCTTCGCCACGGTCCTGCTGATGGTCAGCGGGCCGATGGCGATCCACCGCGCGCTGCACGGCACGATCACGCCGTGGCCGCTGGTCGCCTTCCCCTTCGTCTACAACGGCATCTTCCTGGTCGGCCTGATGAACTACCTGTTCGGGCTGGGCGTCGCGATGTGGGGGATCGCGGCGTGGATCGCGTTGCGCGGGCGTCCGGCGGCGCTGCGGGGTGCTGTGTCGGCGGCCTTCGTCCTGGCGCTGTTCGCCTGCCACCTGTTCGCCGTCGGCCTGTACGGGCTGGCGCTTCTGGGACTGGAGGCGTGGCTGCTGACGCATCCCGGGGCGTTGCGCGACGCCCGGCGGCTGGCGGCCGACGCGCTGGCGTTCGGCCTGCCCTTCCTGCCGGTGCTGCCGCTGATGCTGTCCAGCCCGACGCTCGGCCTGTCGCACGAGAACATCTGGGAATCGTCGGGCAAGATCGACGGCGTCTACGCCATTATCCAGACCTACGCCGACGCGTTCGACATGCTGGTCGGCGGTGTGGCCGTCGGCCTCACCGTGTGGGCGGCGCAGCGGCGCCTGTTGTGGATGCACCCGGCGGGCTGGGCGGTGCTGGTGGTGGGCACGGCCGTGTTCCTGGCCATGCCGCGCATGCTGTTCGGCTCGTGGATGGCCGACACGCGTTTGCCGGTGGCGATCTTCTTCGTGATGATCGGCTTCCTGCGCTTCGACCCGCGCGATCGCGTCACCCGCTATGCCTTCTTCGCCGTCGTCCTGGGCCTCTCGCTGGTGCGCACCGTGGAGGTCGCGGCGAACTGGCGGACGCTGCAGAGCGTCAACCACGACTTCCGCGAGTCGGTGCACTTCATCCAACCGGGCAGCACCGTCCTGGTGGCGCACGCCGACCACCCGTCGGGCAGCGAGGTGACCAACGCCGCGCTCAGCCACGCCCCCTGCATCGCGCTGATCGAGCGCTCGGCCCTGGTGTCCACGGCGTTCAGCGTGCCGGGCAAGCAGATCCTGTCGGTGCGGCCGGGCTACAGCGAACTGGTCGACCGCAACGACGGCGATCCGCCGACGGTCAGCCAGCTCCTCGCCACCGCCGACGGCCCGGTGCCGGGGCACGAGCGTTTCTGGGACGGCTGGCCGGCGCGTTACGATTACGTCTACGTCCTCTACACCGACGGCGAACCGAATCCGGACCCGGACCATCTCGCTCTGCTCTATGAAGGGCCGCGCTTCCAGCTTTATAAGGTGGTCCGTCCCGTGGATACCGAGTGAGCCACTGTGCCGATCAAGCGCCTTCCCTTCGCCTTCTGCGTTGCCGCCACCATGACGCTGCTCGGGGCCTGCGCCGACGAACACATCGTCGACCGTGAGGAGGTCATGGGCGACTGGCGCGGGCCGGTCACAGCGGAGCAGCTCGCCGACGCCGGGCTCCAACCCGGTATGCCGGCGGACACGCTGGCCATCCGCTTCACCTCGACCGAGGCGATCGTCAACGGCGAGCCCATCAAGGTGAGCTACACCGGCGTCAACAACGGCTTCATGGTCAGGCCGGCGGGATCGCAGCGGGTGTTCACCCTGTACGTGCGCGACCACAACCGCATGAAGGTGACCTTCGCCGGGATCAACCGCCCCACGGCGATCGAGGTGGAGATGACCCGCGCCGGCAAATGACCCGGCGCGATTGACCGGAACGGCGGGCGCCCTCATCTGACAGGCAGCCGCCCGCCGAAGGCGGCACCCCATCGGAGGACGCCGCGCCATGCCCGCTCCGTTCCGCACCCTTGCCGCCGTCGCCCTGCTCGCCGGCCTCCTTGCTCTTCCCTCCAAGGCCGCGGAGGTGCGCGTCTACGACCTGCCGGCCGGTTCCCAGCCGCACGACGTGGCCCCGGCCCCCGACGGCACCGTGTGGTACACGGCGCAGCGCCAGGGTGCCTTGGGCATCCTCGACCCCGCCACCGGACAGGCGCGGCATGTGCCGCTGGGCCAGGGTTCCGCGCCGCACGGGGTGATCGCCGGGCCGGACGGCGCCGCCTGGATCACCGACGGCGGCCTCAACGCCATCGTCCGCTGGGATCCGAAGAGCGGCAAGATCGACACGTGGCGCCTGCCGGAGAGCACCGGCTACGCCAACCTCAACACCGCCGCCTTCGACGGCGCGGGCACGCTGTGGTTCACCGGCCAGAACGGCGTCTACGGCCGTCTGGAGCCCAGGTCCGGCGCGCTGGAGGTGTTCCGGGCGCCCAAGGGCCGCGGCCCTTACGGCATCACGGCGACGCCGGACGGCACCGTCTACTACGCCTCGCTGGCCGGCAGCCACATCGCCCGCATCGACGGCGCGTCCGGCAAGGCCACGGTGATCGAGCCGCCGACGGCCGGCCAGGGGGCCCGGCGCGTCTGGTCCGACAGCAAGGGCAACGTCTGGATCAGCGAGTGGAACAGCGGTCAGCTCACCCGCTACACGCCCGCTGGCAACGCCTGGAAGAGCTGGAAGCTGCCCGGCGACACGCCGCGCGCCTACGCCGTCTACGTGGACGACCGCGACGCCGTGTGGGTCAGCGACTTCGGCGCCAACGCGACGCTGCGCTTCGACCCGGCCAGCGAGAGCTTCACCGCCTTCCCCGGTTCCAAGCCCGGCGCCAACGTCCGCCAGATCCTCGGCCGCCCCGGCGAGGTCTGGCTGCCCGAATCCGGCGCCGACCGGCTGATGGTGGTGCGCACGGCGCCGGCCGGCTGACCGCGCAAAGAACCGGGCCGCGACACCGCGGCTCCTTGTGTGTGGAATATTGCTTCATGACCATCGCCCGCGGAGAAAATTCCGGGGGACGGTGATCATGAGCACAGGGTCCATTCTGTTTTCCTTCCTGCTGTGGGCCGCGGCGCCCCAATCCGGCGCCGAGCCGGCGCTGCTGGCCCGCGCCGTCCTGAACGGCGCCGGCGTCGCCTGCCCGACGGTGCAGCAGAACGGCAGCAGCGCGCCCATGACGGCGCGCGTCAATCCCAGCGCCACGCATTTCCCGGTCACCGTCTGCGAGGCGGTCGTAACGCCGGGCGCCACGGTGACTCTGGCGACGGCGACGGGCAGCGCCACGCTGCCGCCCGCCAGCAAGGCGCCGCAGACCCTGGCCGTGCTGGGCGACACCGGCTGCCGCGACAATCCCGCCAAGCAGCCGTGCACGGACACGGCGTGGCCCTTTCAGGCCATCGCCGGCAAGGCGGCTTCGGCCAACCCCGACCTGATCATCCACGTCGGCGACTACAACTACCGCGGCACGCCGTCCAAGACCGTCATCAACGGCCAGAAGCAGACGCTCTACAACGGCTGCCAACTCCCGTCGTACCAGAGCCAGAACGTGCCCGGCAGCGAGACGCCGGACGGCTGGGCGGCGTGGCTGGCCGACTTCTTCACGCCCAGCGAGCCGGCGCTGACCGCCGCCCCCTGGGTGATGCTGCGCGGCAACCACGAGCTGTGCGCCAAGGCCGGTCCCGGCTGGTTCTACTTCCTCGATCCCGCCAGCGCGCTGGTCGACAAGGGCTACGTGCAGAACACCTGCACCGCCTCCTACCAGGACACGCTGGACGCGTCGCCGCCCTACGCGCTCGCCTTCGACACGCTGCGCCTCGTGGTGATGGACACGGCCGCCGCCTGCGACGACGCCGCCGACCCGGTCGGCACGCCCGGCTACAGCGCGCAGATGAAGGCTGTGCAGGCGCTGGCCGGCAGCGGCCCGGCGTGGCTGCTGACGCACCGCCCGGTGTGGGGCGTCACCAAGGTGCCCGACGCCGACGGCAAGAACGGCGAGATCCTGAACCCCACTCTGCAGGCGGCGCTGGCCAACGCGGGCGGCACGCTGCCCGCCAACGTCGGCCTCATCCTGTCCGGCCACATCCACCGCTTTGAGTCCGTGGCCTTCGCCGGCAAGACCGGGCGCCCGCCGCAGCTGGTCATCGGCGACAGCGGCGTCCAGCTCTCCGGCAGCGGCAAGCCGGCCACCGCCAAGGTGACCATCGGCGGCGCCACCGCCCACATCACGCAGGAGACGAAGAATTTCGGCTACATGATCGCCAAGCTGGGCAAGGGCGGAAGCTGGTCCGGCACCGTCTACGACCCGCACGGCGACAAGAAGCACGCCCTCGCGTCGTGCGCCGTGCCGTTCGACAAGGCGAAGGACTTCTGCAGCCTGGGTGACTGAGCCGTCGGCTTTGTCACTTCTTCAGGATCACTTCTTCAGGAACGGGTTGCTGTAGCCTTTTTGCTTCGAGGGGAACTGCGCGGCCAGATACGCCACGATGATGCGGCGGTCCTCCTCGGGCGGCGCGGCCATGCCGTGCCGTTCGATCATGAAGTCGATGGTGGCGTCCCATCGCTCGGCCGTCTGGCCCTGCTGGGTGATGATCTTCACCCCGTGGCAGGCGGTGCAGGCGTAGAACACCGTCTCCCGGCCGGGCGCGTCGGGCAGGTCCTCCACCGTGTCGTTATGGACCTGCGCGACTGCGGGCGGGGCGGCGGGCGCGGTGGCGCCCAGCAGCAGCGCCACCGCCAGCACGATTCGCCCCTTCATGCCGTGGCCGGCACCAGCACCGCCACCCGGTGCATGGGGTTGCCGCCGTAGCCCTGCGGGTTCCACTGCCCGGCCACCGCCGGCTGCATGATGCCATCGGAATCCGTGGCCCGCGCCCAGACCTCGTAATAGCCGTGCGACGGCAGTTCGACCGATGCCCGCCAGTTCTGCCACGCGTACTTGTTCTTCGGCGCGTCCACCGCCGCTTTGTGCCACGTGGCGCCGTAGTCGAGGGAAACGTCCACCGCCCGCACGCTCTTCTCGCCAGCCCACGCGTGGCCGCGCAGGTCGAGGCGCCTGGTGCCGGCCGGCAGTTCGGTGCCGTGCGCCGGGTTGGTGACGACCGCGCGCACGGGCATAGATTCCAGGATCAGCGTGTCCTTTTCCTCCAGCTTGCCGCCGGGCACCATCGGGTACTTGGCGACACGGTAGGAGGTACCGCCCATCCCCTGCCCGTCGTGCACCCGGTCGCGGATCCACAGGCGCGTCAGCCACTTTTGCGAGGTCGAGCCCGGCCAGCCCGGCGCGATGAGCCGCGCCGGCGCGCCGTGCACCTGCGGGATCGGCCGGCCGTTCAGACGCAGCGCGATAATGGTGTGCTCCTCCATCGCCTTGGCGATGGGGATGCCGCGCGACAGCGCCTGCTTCGTGGTGTCGCCGGACAGGTGCGGGTCGGCGCCGAAGTTGCCGGTGTAGACGGCCGACGGCTTCAGCCCGGCCGCCTCCAGCACGTCCTTCAGCCGCACGCCCGTCCATTCCGCCTGGTGCACGGCGCCGTGGCCCCACTGGTTGCCGCGCGTCTCCGGGGTGAAGAAGCTGCGGCCGTTGCCGCCGCACTCCACCTGCAGGCGCAGCGTCACCGGCCGGAACCGGCTCTCCAGCTCGCCCACGGTGAGCTTGAGGGGCGTGTTCACCTCGCCGTCGATGGTGATGGCCCAGGCCTTGGGATCGGCGGCCGGTTCGGGGATCTGGCCGTTGTTGCGGATGAACATGACGTCGGTCGGCGTCACGTCGGGATCGAGCAGGTGGATGGGCGTCTCGACGTTCAGCGGCCGGTCCTGCAGCACCATCAGGTCCTTGGACTTGCCCTCGAAGGCGAAGGGTTTGGCGTCGCCCTTCCCTTCCGCCAGCGCCGCCGGGATCAGGCCGCCCGGCATGCGCCCGGCGAAGACGACCGGCCCGCCGACCGCCGCCGCCATCGCCGCCAGCCCGGCCCCGCCCAGAAAGCCGCGCCGCGAGGGTCCGGCGCGCCGCCCGAAGACCAGCGCGTCGGCGCGCTCCGGATCCTCGCCGTAGAGTTCGAAGAAGCCTCGTTCCTTCCGGATCATGGTTCCCTCCCTTGGCTGCCGCGACGGCGGTTTTCGTTTGTTTGTTCAGCAAACGATAATGTGCTGGGAGGGACTCGGCAAGGGGGCGGAACGGCCTAAAGCTCCGCCACCTCCACCACGCCCGGCACGGTCTTCAGCGCCGCGCGGCTCTGGGCGGTGATCGTGTAGGCGCCGGGCAGCTGGATCTCGACCTCCTTCAAGGGTTCCACCTCCACCAGGACGTGGATGCGGCCCTTGCCGCGGGTCAGGCGGTCGAGCATGCCGCGGATGCCGGCCAGCGGCTTGTCGTCGCGCACCACCACGCGCAGACCGTCCGACACGGCGGCCACCGCCTCCTCCAGCGGCTTCACCTCCTGGCAGGTCAGGCGGATCTCCTCGCCGTTCAGCTGCGCGTCGACGGTCAGCAGAACCGGGCGCCCGGGCTCCAGCAGGTCGCGGTTGCCGGACAGCACCTCGGAGAACACCGTCACCTCGTAGCCGCCGGTGGCGTCCGACAGCTCGACGAAGGCGAAGCGGTTGCCGGACTTGGCGGTCTTCTCCTTCTTCGACACCACGATGCCGGCCATCTTGTAGCGGGTGGAGCCTCCCCGCCCCATCGCCTGCGCCAGCTCGGCCGACCGCACCACCTTCATGCGCGACAGCGGCTGCGAGAAGGCGTCCAGCGGGTGGGCGGACAGGTAGAAGCCGATGGACTGGAACTCGTGCTTCAGCTTCTCCAGCGGCTCCCACTCGCCCACCTTGGGCAGGTCGGGCTCCTTCAGGCCGCCGCCGGCCCCGCCGAACAGGTTGCCGATGCCGCTCTCGCGCTCCGCCGCCTCCGCCTGGGCGTAGCGGATCAGCGTCTCCAGCGCGGCGTGCACCTGCGCGCGGTTGGGGTTCAGCCCGTCGAAGGCGCCGGCGCATGTCAGGTTTTCCAGCTGGCGCTTGTTGATGGTCTTCAGGTCCAGGCGGCGGGCGAAATCGAACAGGCTCTTGTACGGGCCGTTCTTCTCGCGCTCCTCCACCACCGCCTTCATGGCCGGCAGGCCGACCCCCTTTACCGCCGCCAGCGCGTAGCGCACGGCCTTGGCCCCGTCCGGCAGCCGCTCCACCGAGAACACGGCGGTGGACTTGTTGATGTCGGGGGTCAGCAGCTTGATACGCAGGCGCCCCAGCTCCTGCCGGAAGACGTTCAGCTTGTCGGTGTTGCCGAGGTCGAGCGTCATCGACGCCGCCAGGAACTCCACCGGGTGGTTCGCCTTCAGGTAGGCCGTGTGGTAGGCGACCAGCGCGTAGGCGGCCGCGTGCGACTTGTTGAAGCCGTATCCGGCGAACTTGGCCACCTGATCGAAGATCATGCTGGCCTGATCGCCGTCCACGCCGTTCTTCTGCGCGCCGTCGACGAACTTGGCGCGCTCCTTGTCCATCTCCTCCTTGATCTTCTTGCCCATGGCGCGGCGCAGAAGATCGGCGCCGCCCAGCGAATAGCCGGCCAGCACCTGGGCGATCTGCATCACCTGCTCCTGGTAGATCATGATCCCGAAGGTCTCCTTCAGGATCGGCTCCAGGGCCGGGTTCATGTAGTCGGGCGGTTCCTCGCCGTTCTTGACCTTGATGTACTTCGGGATGTTGTCCATCGGGCCGGGCCGGTACAGCGACACGAGCGCGATGATGTCCTCCAGCCGGTTCGGCTTCAGGCGGCGCAGCACGTCGCGCATGCCCGAACTTTCCAGCTGGAACACGCCGGTCGATTCCGCCCGCCCCAGGATCTCGTAGCTCTTCTCGTCGTCCAGCGGGACGGTGGTCAGGTCCGGGCTTTCCGGGATCAGGTCCACCGCCGTCTTCAGCACGGTCAGCGTCTTCAGGCCCAGGAAGTCGAACTTCACCAGACCCGCCTGCTCCACGTACTTCATGTTGAACTGGGTGACCGGCATGTCGGACCGCGGGTCGCGGTACAGCGGCACCAGCTCGTCCAGCGGCCGGTCGCCGATCACCACGCCGGCCGCGTGGGTGGAGGCGTGGCGGTACAGCCCCTCCAGCTTCAGCGCCATGTTGATCAGGCGCGCCACCGTCTCGTCGCCGTCGCGGGCCTGGCGCAGCAGTTCCTCGCTGTCCAGCGCCTGCTGCAGCGTCACCGGGTTGGCCGGGTTGTTGGGCACCAGCTTGCAGATCTTGTCGACCTGCCCATAGGGCATCTGCAGCACGCGCCCCACGTCGCGCAGCACGGCGCGCGCCTGCAGCTTACCGAAGGTGATGATCTGCGCCACGCGGTCGTAGCCGTACTTCTTCTGCACGTAGCGGATCACCTCTTCACGGCGGTCCTGGCAGAAGTCGACGTCGAAGTCGGGCATCGACACGCGTTCGGGGTTCAGGAAACGCTCGAACAGCAGGCCGAAGCGCAGCGGGTCCAAGTCGGTGATGGTCAGCGCCCAGGCGACGACGGAGCCCGCACCCGAACCGCGCCCCGGCCCCACCGGGATGCCGTGGTTCTTCGCCCATTTGATGAAGTCCGACACGATCAGGAAGTAGCCGGGGAACTTCATCTTGACGATGACGTCCAGTTCGAACTCCAGGCGCTCGAAGTACTGCTTGCGCGTCTCCGCCCGCTGTTCCGGCGTCATGTCCGGCGTGTAGACGACCTTCTCAAGCCGCATCTCCAGGCCCTCGCGGGACTGGGCGCGCAGTTCCTCCGCCTCGTCGCGGTCGCCCTCGCAGGGGAACGGCGGCAGGATGGGCTTGATCGGCTTCAAGAGGAACGAGCAGCGCTTTGCGATGGTGACCGTGTTGTCCACCGCCTCCGGCAGGTCGGCGAACAGCAGTCGCATCTCCTCCGCCGACTTGAAGCGGTGGTCGGGGGTCAGGCGGCGGCGGTCCTCCTGGCTGACGTAGGCGCCCTCGGCGATGCACAGCAGCGCGTCGTGCGCCTCGTACATGTCGGCGGTGGCGAAGTAGCAGTCGTTGGTGGCGACCAGCGGCAGGTCGTGCGCGTAGGCCAGATCGATCAGCGCCGGCTCGATGGCGTCCTCGACGGCGGCGAAGTGGCCGCCGTGGCGCTGCAGCTCGACGTACAGGCGGCCGGGAAACAGGCCCTTCAGCCGCTCCAGCACATCGACCGCCAGATCCCTCTGCCCCTCGCCCAGCAGCCGCCCGACGGTGCCCTGCGGCCCGCCGGTCAGGGCGATCAGACCCTCCGAATGCCCCTCCAGCGCGTCCAGCGGCACCTGCGGGCCGGCCATCGGGTCCGACTCGATGAAGGCCTTGGAGACCAGCTTCATCAGGTTCCGGTAACCCTGGTCGGTCTGGCAGAGCAGGACGAGCTGGTCCGGCTGGTTGCTGCCCTTCCCCGCCACGCCGCCCGGCTTGGTGGGCGCCGGGCCGAAGCGGGTGATGCCCAGCACCGTGCCGATGATCGGCTGCACGCCGGTGTCCGCCGCCGCCAGCGCGAATTCCAGCGCGCCGAACAGGTTGCCGGTGTCGGTCACCGCCACGGCGGGCATGTGCTGCTTGTGGCAGAGCTTCACCAGCTCCTTCGTCTTGATGGCGCCTTCCGACAGCGAATAGGCGGAGTGCACCCGGAGATGGATGAAGTCGGCGTTGGGCATCGATCGTTCGGTGGTTCCGGTCCTGCCGTGTGGCAGCGCTCTAGTCGTGGCGCATCCCGCGGCCCCGTTCAAGGCCCGCGTACGGGGTGCCTTCCGCGGGGAAAGGCAAGTGGGGCGCGTTGCCGCGCCCGTCACAAGGATGTTTCGCCTTTGTGTTGCAATCGTGTAATAAGCAAGGGTCCGTCGGCACGAAGTTTCCGAAAGGCGCCCCATGCGACGTTCGAGCCACACTCTGTTCGCCGCCCTGCTGGCCGGCGCCCTGCTGGCCGGCTGCCAGACCACCACCCCGCAATCCACCACGGCGGCGACGCCCAAGGCGCACAGCGACGGCCCGACCCGCGTGGTGGCCGAGAAGCGCGGCTGGACGGTCGAGCTGGTCACCACCGGCGACCGCGACCGCGCCTACTGCCTGGCGCAGCGCAAGGCCGCCGCGCCGGGGCTGGTGTTCGTCGCCGCGGTGCGCGACTCCGGCTTCCGCCTCACCGGCCTGCCGCCGCGTGGCGTGGCGGACTCGGCCAAGCCGCTGACCGCGCTGTTCGACGACGGGGAGCGCGTGCCCTTCCAGGCGCACCCGCTGGACGAGCGCGCGCTGATGGTGGCCTTCCCCACCGCGGACTACGAGGACGCGCTGTTCCCCTTCGCCCGCAGCCGCAAGGTGGAGTTCCACGACGGCGCCAGCCCGGGCGCCGGCCCCGTTGCCGCCTTCAACCTGTCGGGCTCCTCCTGGGCGATCAACGCGGCCGACGAGTGCCGGCGGATGCACACCGGCTCCTGAGCCCGTGTACGAAGGGCCTTGCTCCCTCGGCGATTCGGTCTAAAACTGCGCGTATTCGCCGAAAACCCCGCCCGGAGAGCGCGCACGCATGGAGGACCGCACCGACCGCGCCGCGCAACTCGCCGCCCTGGCAGGGCTGGGGCTGCCGCACGCCGCCGTGCCGGAACCAATGCCGCTGCTCGTCCTGGACGACGCGCCGCCGCGCCCCATGCCCGAGACCTTCGGTCCTGTCGCCCCCCTTGAGGCCGTCGTCGAGGAGCGCCAGCGCGAGCTGTTCGCCCGCACGCAGGAGCTGAACGAGGCGCTCGACGCTCTGAAGCGCAACCAGGCGAAGCTGGTGGAGGCGGAGAAGCAGGCCTCGCTGGCCGGCCTCGTCGCCGGCATGGCGCACGAGTTGAACACGCCCATCGGCACCGCGCTCACCGCCGCCTCGGCGCTGGGCGACGCCGCCGCGCGCGTGACGGAACAGGTGGAACGGCAGGCCCTGCGCCGCTCCGACCTCATGCAGTTCCTCAAGCTGGTGGGCGACGTGACGCCGCTCATCCTCGGCAGCCTGCACCGCTCGGTCGGGCTGATCGACAGCTTCAAGCGCCTCGCCGTCGGCGGTGCCGGGGAGGAGCGGCGACGCTTCGACCTGCGCCGCCGGGTGGAGCAGGCGCTGGTCGGCTTCGCGCCCAAGGCCCGGCGCGACGGCCACCGCCTGACGGCCGCCTGCCCCGACGGCATCGACATGGACGGCTACCCCGACCTGCTGGGACAGGTGTTGAGCGCGCTGGTGCAGAACGCGCTGGTGCACGGGCTGTCGCCGGACCGGCCCGGTTCGGTCGCCATCCTGGCGCGCGAGGACGGCGACACGGTGGAGCTGCGCTGCGTCGATGACGGCCGCGGCATCGATCCCGAACACCTCGACCGCATCTTCGACCCGTTCTTCACCACCGGGCGCGGCAAGGGGGCGGCCGGCCTCGGCCTCAACGTGGTGCACAACGCGGTCACCCGCGTGCTGGGCGGCACCGTGCGGGTGGACAGCGAGCCGGGCCTGGGCACCACGGTCAGCCTGCGCCTGCCCCGCCGCGCACCCTGCCCCGACGATAACGCATTGCTCGCCGACGGGGCCGGCGCATAGGCTCTACGCCCATGCGCCCGCTGCACATCCTCCTCGCCGTCTGCGTTGCCGCCGTCTGGGGCTTCAACTTCGTCGCCATCAAGGTGGGGCTGCGGGATTTTCCGCCGCTGCTGTTCACCGCACTGCGCTTCGCGCTGGCGGCGGTGCCGCTGCTGGTCTTCGGCGTGCGCGCCGGCCCGCCGGTGGCGTGGCGCTTCGTGCTGGGCATCGGGCTGGTGCTGGGCGCCTTGCAGTTCGCCCTGATGTTCGGCGGCGTCTACGTTGGCATGCCGGCCGGCCTCACCTCGCTGGTGGCGCAGAGCCAGGCCTTCTTCACCCTGCTCTTCGCCGCCGTCTTCCTGGGCGACCGGCCGGGCCTGCGGCCGCTGGCCGGCATGGCGGTGGCCTTCGTCGGCATCGCGGTGATCGCGCTCGACATGCCGGCCGGCGGGTCGCGCCTGGGCCTCGTCATGGTGATCGGCGCCGCCATCGCCTGGGGGGCCGGCAACATCATCCTGAAGCGGGCCAACGCGCCCGACCTGTTCCGCCTGATGCTGTGGGTCAGCCTCGTTCCGCCCCTGCCGCTGCTGGCGCTCTCCCTGATGGTCGAGGGGCCGGAACGGATGAGTGCCGCGTTGACTGGGATGACGTGGCCGGGTGTCGTGTCGCTGATCTACATCGCCGGTGCGGCGACGCTGTTCGGATTCGCCAGTTGGGGCTTCCTGATGCGCCACTACCCGGCCAGCCTCGTGGCGCCCTTCTCGCTGCTGGTGCCGATCTTCGGCATGAGTTCCGGCGCCCTCTTCCTGGGCGAGGACTTCGGCCCGCTGAAGCTCGCGGGCGCCGCCCTGGTGTTCGCCGGGCTGGCGGTGACGGTGCTGAAGCTGCCGGTGCGCAAGCCGGCCCCGGCTGAGTGATGCCGGCCGACGTTGGGTTTTCGCTGCGCTCGACCCAACCTACGGGGGATGCACATCCCGGTAGGTTGGGTTGAGGCGCCAGCCGTAAAACCCAACGTCAGCCGCTCACACCAGGTTCTGCTTCAGGAACTCCACCGTGCGCTGCCACGCCAGCTTGGCGGCGGCCTCGTTGTAGCGCTCGGACGAGGTGTCGTTGTTGAAGGCGTGGTTGACGCCTTCGTACATGTGCAGCGTGTACTTGGCGCCGGCCTTCTTCAGCGCCTCCTCGTACGCCGGCACGCCGCCGTTCACGCCCTGGTCGAGGCTGGCGTAGTGCAGAAGCAGCGGCGTCCTGAGCGCGCTGGTCACCAGCGCCGGGTCGGGCGAGCGGCCGTAGTAGACCACCCCGGCCTTCAGGTCCGAGGCCTTCAGCGCCAGCTGGTTGGCCATGCCGCCGCCCCAGCAGAAGCCGACGGCGCCCACCTTGCCGCTCGAATAACGGTAGGCCATCAGGTAGGAGATGGCGGCGTTCAGGTCGTTCACCGTCTTGGCGGCGTCGAGCTGGCCGATCATGTCGCGCGCCCGGTCGGGGTCCTGCGGCGTGCCGCCCAGCGGCGACAGCAGGTCCGGCGCCAGCGCCACGAAGCCTTCGGTGGCGAAGCGGCGGGTGACGTCCTCGATGTGCGGGTTCAGGCCGCGGTTCTCGTGGATGACGATGACGGACGGCGCCTTGTCAACCGCCTTGGGCCGCGCGACGTAGCCCTTCACCTCGCCAGTCGCCCCCTGGAAGGTCACGGACTCGGTGGTGATGCGCGAATCGTCGGGCGCCACCACGGCGGCCAGCGCGTAGTTCGGCTCGATCTGCGACAGGATGGCGGGCACCAGCGCGGCGCTGCCGACCATGGCGGTCAGCCGCTCCAGGAACACCCGGCGCGGCAGCGGCCGATGGGTGTACTCGTCGTAGAGGTCGATGATCCTCTGGTCCATCTCGTCACTCCCCGGCTGTGATCGTTCCGCTGTGATCGTTTTGCAGGGAGTGTGCCTGAGGGCACGGCGCCCGCCAACCGGCGAATCGGCTGGCGCCCCTCCTCATCGGCCGGACGCCGTCATTCCGGCATCGGCGGGGGCGAGGTGGCGGCGATGCTGGGATGGGCGCGCATGCGCTCGATCCAGGCGGAAAGCCGCGGCGCCTCGGCCAACAGCGCGCGGGTCTCCGCCGTGTACGGGGTGTAGAGCATCAGCGGCGCCAGCATGACGTCGGCCAGCGTGAAGGCGTCGCCCGCCATGTAGGGCTGGCCGTCCAGCAGCCGCTCCCACTCGGCGATGCACAGCTGCGCGCGCGGGATGGCCCCGTGCACGGCCGCCTCGTCGCACGCCATGCCCATCTTGGGCGCGATCAGGCGGTTGAACATGATGCCGCCGGCAATGGACGGCCAGCCGTAGGCGTCCATGATCCCGATGACCTGGTTCATCCGCGCCCGCTGCCGCACGTCGGCCGGCTGCAGCGCCGGGCCGGGAAAGGCCTCGTCGATGTAGCGGACGATCGCCTGCGTCTCGTACAGCGCGAAGCCGTCGTGCTCGAACGCCGGCACCTTGGCGAAGGGATGGCGGGCGAGGTGCTCCGGCTGGCGTTGCTGGCCGAACGCGAAGTCGGGCATCTCGTAATCGAGACCCTTTTCGGCGAGCGCGATGCGCACGCTCCAGACATAAGTGCTCAAGGCAGGGCCATGGACGACGATGCGCGACATCAGGCCAAATCTCCCCAATGGTTGTCATACCGGCGGCGCTTGATCACTTCCATCGAGCGCCGCCGGCAAAACCCGACAGATCAATGCGATAGCATTGATTGAGAGGGTGATAAGGATGACGCCTTCAGGCGTCGTCCTTATCAGGCGTGCTCCACCAGCACGCCGTCGCGCATTTCCAGGACGCGGTCCATGCGCTGCGCCAGTTCCAGGTTGTGGGTGGCGATCAGCGCGCCCACGCGGGCACCGCGCACCAGCTTGGTCAGCATGGCGAAGACCCCCTCCGCCGTGTGCGGGTCCAGGTTGCCCGTCGGCTCGTCGGCGATCAGCAGGCCCGGCGCGTTGGCCAGCGCGCGGGCGATGGCGACGCGCTGCTGCTCGCCGCCCGACAGGCGCGCCGGCCGGTGGCTCGCCCGCCCCTCCAGCCCGACCATGGCGAGCAGCTGGCGCGCCCGCTCCGTCGCCTCGCGCTTCGACAGGCCGGCGATCATCTGCGGCAGAACGATGTTCTCCTGTGCGGAAAACTCTGGCAGCAGGTGGTGGAACTGGTAGACGAAGCCGATGGCGCCCCGGCGGATCTCCGTGCGCTTGGCGTCGTCCAGTTTGGAGGCGTCGATGCCGCCGATGCGCACCGTGCCCTCGTCCGGCCGCTCCAGCAGGCCGGCGATGTGCAGCAGCGTCGACTTGCCGGCGCCCGACGGCCCGACCAGCCCGACCAGTTCCCCCGGCCGCACCGCCAGCGAGGCGCCGCGCAGCACCTCCAGCCGCGTCCCGGCCTGCTCGAACACGCGCACGACGCCGGACAGCTCCAGCATGGGCCGCTCCTCACTCATAACGCAGGGCCTCCACGGGATCGAGGCGGGCGGCCCGCCAGGAGGGGTAGATGGTGGCGCCGAACGACAGGCCGAGCGCCATGCCGACCACCTGCGCCACCTCGCCCCAGTCGATGCGAGCGGGCAGCTGCGACAGGAAGTAGATCTCGGCGGAGAACAGGTTGGTGCCGGTCAGCGCCTGGATGAACTGCCGGATCGCCTCGATGTTCTGGCAGAACACGATGCCCAGGCCCAGGCCGGCCAGCGTGCCGATGACGCCGACGGTGGAGCCGGCCAGGAAGAACACGCGCAGGATCATGCCGCGCGTGGCACCCATGGTGCGCAGGATGGCGATGTCGCGCCCCTTGTCCTTCACCAGCATGATCATGCTGGAGATGATGTTGAACGCCGCCACCATGATGATCAGCGACAGGATCAGGAACATCACGTTCCGCTCCACCTGCAGCGCGGTGAAGAAGCTGGCGTTCGACTGCTGCCAGTCCAGCACCCGCCCGCGGCCCGCCACCGCCGGCAGGATGGCGTCGCGCGCCGCGCGCACCTGCGTGGGGTCGGCCACGTACAGCTCCAGCGAGGTCACCGCCTCCGGCAGGCGGAAGAACAGCTGCGCCGGCTCCAGCGGCATGAAGATGAAGGAGTTGTCGTACTCGAACATGCCGACGTCGAAGATGGCGGCGATGGGATAGCTGCGCTGGCGCGGCACGGTGCCGAAGGCGGTGGCGTTGCCCTGGGGTGCGATCAGCGTGATGGAATCGCCGACGTTCAGCTTCAGCCGCTGCGCCATGCGCGCGCCGATCGCCACCCGGTCCTCGCCGAATGCCTCGGCCGATCCGGCGACGATGTGCCCCGCCAGCGTCGGGCGCGCCCGGAAATCCTCCGGCCGCACGCCGCGCACCACGGCGCCCGACGCGGAGCCCTTGGCGGCGATCAGCGCCTGCCCCTCCACCGTCGGCGTTACGCTCACCACGCCCGGCGTGGCGCGCAGCGCCTGCGCCAGCGCGTCGTAGTCGCGCAACGGGCCGCCCTGCGCGGCGTAGATGTTCAGGTGCCCGTTCAGGCCCAGCACCCGCCCCAGCAGCTCGGCGCGGAAGCCGTTCATCACCGCCATGACGATGATCAGCGTGGCGACACCCAGCGCGATGCCCAGCAGCGAGAACCCGGCGATGACGGAGATGAACCCCTCCTGCCGGCGCGCCCGGAGGTAGCGCATCGCCACCATGCGTTCGAAGGCGGAGAAGATCATGGGGATCCGAACTCGCGTGCGGGGGACGGGCGGGTCATTCGTAACGCAACGCCTCGATGGGGTCGAGGCGCGCCGCGCGCCAGCTGGGGTACACCGTCGCCCCCATGGACAGCGCCAGCCCCATGACGACCACCAGCACCACCTCTCCCCAGTCGATGCGGGCCGGCAGGTGCGACAGGAAGGCGACCTCGGCCGAATAGCCGCCGCCGGACAGACGGCCGACCAGTTGCCCCACCGTCTCCATGTTGCCGGCGATGGCGAGGCCAAGCGCCAGCCCGGCCAGCGTGCCGACCACGCCGACCGACGCGCCGGACAGGAAGAAGACGCGCAGGATCATCCCCTGTGACGCACCCATGGTGCGCAGGATGGCGACGTCCCGCCCCTTTTCCTTCACCAGCATTATCAGGCTGGAGATGATGTTGAAGGCGGCGACCAGGATGATCAGCGTCAAGATCAGGAACATCACCGTCCGCTCGATCTTCAGCGCGGTGAACAGGCTGGCGTTCGCCTGCTCCCACGCCATGACCCGGTGGCCGGGTCCGGCGGCGGTGGTCACGGCGGCGCGGACCTGTTCCATGTTCAGCGGGTCGCCGACGAACAGCTCCAGCGCGCTGACACCGTCGCCCAGGTTGAAGAACGCCTGTGCCGGCTCCAGCGGCATGAAGACGAAGGCGTTGTCGTATTCGAACATGCTCGTGGCGAAGATGGCGCCGATGGGGAAGCTGCGCATGCGCGGCGCCGTGCCGAAGGTCGCCACGTCGCCCTGCGGCGCGATCAGCGTGATCTGGTCGCCCACGGTCAGGCCCAGGCGCTGCGCCATGCGCAGGCCGATCGCCACGTTGTCCTCGGCGAAGGCATCGATGGTGCCGCGCACGATGTTGCGCGCCAGCGTCGGCCGGCTCCGGAAGTCCTCCGGCCGCACACCGCGCACCATGGCGCCCGACGCCACGCCGCGCACGGTGATCAGCGCCTGCCCCTCCACCAGCGGATTGCCCCCGAGAACGCCCGGCACGGCGCGCACCTTCTCCGCCAGCGCATCGAACCCGTTCAGCGGCCCGCTCTCCGCGGCGTAGACGTTCAGGTGTCCGTTCAGGCCCAGGACGCGCCCCAGCAGCTCCCCCCGGAAGCCGTTCATCACCGCCATGACGACGATCAGCGTCGCCACACCGAGCGCTATGCCCAGGAACGAGAACCCGGCGATGACCGAGATGAACCCCTCCTGCCGGCGGGCGCGCAGATAGCGCATCGCGACCATGCGTTCGAAGGCGGAGAAGATCATGGGGAAGCCTGAGCCGGGCCGGGAGTGAGTGACGCTCCGCAACATAGGAGCATCACCGTGGCAGGAAAAGGGCCGTGACGCGACCGGCGCCGCGCGTCGCCATCGGAAGTGCTGGCGCCATCGGACTGGATACGCCATTTAATAAAGGGCAAAGGACGGGATAGGAATCATGGCAACCGCGGTTACCGGCAAGGGACAGGTCACCATTCCGAAGGCCGTGCGCGACCACCTCGGCCTCACCACCGGCAGCATGGTCGAGTTCGAGGTCACTCCCGACGGTCGCGTCGCGCTGATGAAGGCGGTCGCCGACCGGCCCGCCGGCCGTTTCGCGCGCCTGCGCGGCTGCGCCGGAAAGGGTCCGACGACCGACGAAATCCTGACGATGACCCGTGGCGAAGACGGGCATGACGCTCGTTGACACCAACGTCCTGCTCGACCTCATCACGGACGACCCCAACTGGGCGGACTGGTCGGTGCGGCAGTTGGAAGCGGCGACCCGGAACGGGCCGCTGATCATCAACGACGTGATCTACGCCGAATTATCCATCCGCTTCGCGGACCTCGACGACCTCGAAGCGATGCTGGAGGACGCGGGGCTTGTCGTATCGCCGATCCCCCGTCCCGCGCTGTTCCTGGCGGGAAAAGCCTTCCAGCGGTATCGGGCGGCCGGCGGCACCCGGACGGGCGTGCTTCCCGACTTCTTCATCGGCGCCCATGCCGCGGCTGCGTCGCTGCCGCTCCTGACACGGGACGCCCAGCGTTATCGAACCTACTTCCCGACGGTCACGCTGATTCTCCCGAAACCTGAAACGCAAATCCCCGCACCCTGACGGTGCGGGGATTTCCCGTATCGGTTCAAGAGGGAGCCCTACGCCGTCAGCTTCGCCAGCGCGCTGTCGGCCGACAGCTCCTCGCGTTCGCCGGTGGCGCGACGCTTCAGCTCGACGACGCCGTTCTTCAGGCCGCGCGGGCCCACCACCAGCTGCCAGGGCAGGCCGATCAGGTCCATGTCGGCGAACTTGACGCCCGGCCGCTCGTCGCGGTCGTCGTACAGCACGTCCACGTCGGCGCCGCGCAGCTTGAAGTACAGCTCGTCGCACACGCGGTCGGTCTCGGCGTCGCCCGGCTTCAGGTTGACGAGGCCCACCTTGAAGGGCGCCACGGCGTCCGGCCAGACGATGCCGTTGTCGTCGTGGCTCGCCTCGATGATGGCGCCCACCAGACGCGACACGCCGATGCCGTAGCTGCCCATCTCGACGAACACCGGGTCGCCGTTCGGGCCGGCGACATAGGCGTTCATCGCCTTGGAGTACTTGGTGCCGAAGTAGAAGATGTGCCCCACCTCGATGCCGCGCGCGGACTCCAGCCGATCGGCCGGCACCGGGCAGGAGGCGTCGTCGTGCTTCTCGTCGGTGGCGGCGTAGATGGAGGTGTACTTGTCGAAGAACGGCTGCAGGTCGTCCTTGTAGTCCGGCGCGTCCTTCAGCACGTCCAGGCCCAGCCACTCCTTGTCGCAGAACACGCCGCTCTCGCCGGTCTCGGCCAGGATGATGAACTCGTGGCTGAGGTCGCCGCCGATGGGGCCGGTGTCGGCGCGCATGGGGATGGCCTTCAGGCCCAGGCGGGCGAAGGTGCGCAGGTAGGCCAGGAACATCGCCTGATAGGAACGCTTGGCCGCGTCCGGGCTGATGTCGAAGGAATAGGCGTCCTTCATCAGGAACTCGCGGCCGCGCATCACGCCGAAGCGCGGGCGGATCTCGTCCCGGAACTTCCACTGGATGTGGTAGAGGTTCAGCGGCAGCTGCCGGTAGCTCTTCACGAAATGCCGGAAGATGTCGGTGATCATCTCCTCGTTCGTCGGGCCGAACAGCATCTCGCGGTCGTGCCGGTCGGTGATGCGCAGCATCTCCTTGCCGTAGTCGTCGTAGCGCCCGCTCTCCCGCCACAGCTCGGCCGACTGGATGGTCGGCATCAGCAGTTCCTGCGCGCCCGCCGCGTCCTGCTCCTCGCGCACGATCTGCTCGATCTTCTTCAGCACGCGGTGGCCCAGCGGCAGCCAGGCGTAAATGCCCGCCGAGGTCTGGCGGATCATGCCGGCGCGCAGCATCAGGCGGTGCGAGACGATCTGCGCCTCGGTCGGGGTTTCCTTCAGGGTCGGCAGGAAAAAGGCGGACAGCCGCATGGTTCCACTCTCGAAGACCGGGATAGCGCCAATCATGGCACCGGGAGAGGGACTTTAGGAAGGTCCGGCGGCCTTGTCCATCATGAGTCCATCACCGGCGCGCGGTCGCTTCAGCGTCCGGCCTTGCACAGCGCGTAGAGCTGCGCCTGGCTCGCCCCGGTCAGCGGCTGCCCGTTGAACCAGATCTGCTCGCCGATCACCGTCAGGCGGCCGACCTCCGTGCGCCCCGGCAGCCCGCCCGTGGTCCCGCCGATGCCCAGGCGGCGGGCGAAGTCCAACGTGACCGGGATCTCGATGCGCAGCGGCTCCGCCCCCAGGCCGGCGGACGAACCCGGCAGGTCGGCGGGCGCCACCGGGCGGCCGTTCACCACGTCGGCGCCGGGCCGGTGCTCCACGTCCGCGGCCGGCACGTGGCGCGGCAGGTACTGGCACACCGACAGGTCGAAGCCCTGCGCCGCGGCGCTCCCGCCCATCATCAGTCCCAGTCCCACCGCGACGGCGAGCGTGCGCATCATCGACGGCCTACAGGTTCTGCTGCACGACGACGGGGGTGGGCATCGCCTTCCAGTACAGCGACAGGTAGGGCATGCCCTTCTCCGCCTCCTCCTGGGTGCGGGCGGACTGGCGGATGTACTTGCCGATGAACGGCTTGTTCACGTGCTCCAGGTCGACCGCGCATTTCAGCACCACGAACTCGCCGATGCGGTCGGGCAGGTTGAACTGGCACTTCTGCAGCGCTTCCGACAGCACGCCGGGCTTCGCCTGATCGTGGCCGGTCAGGTTGAATTCCTGGTGATGGTACTGCTTCAGTTCCTTCAGCATCGACGCCACCCGCGCCGGCTTCACCCGCGGCAGGCCCTTGAAGACCTTGCTGTCGTCGTGGAACAGCGGCAGGTAGCCCTTCTTGCCGGAGAGCTGGTTGAGCATGGTGTAGAGGCCGGCCATCACGTCGCCCTCCTGCTCCTGCTCGGCGGGCCGCGCCTCCTGCTCCTTGCGCTTGCGGCCGAAGAGCAGGCTGAGGAAGCCGCCCTTCTTCTCCTCCTTCTGGTTCTGCGAACCGGAGGTGACCGTGCGCTCGTCCCACAGCGCGTCCCAGGCGTAGTCCCAGGCGGTGAAGACGGCGTTGGAGCGGTCGTCCAGCACGGTCAGCAGGTATTCCCGCCCGTCGCGCGGCCAGTCCACGTCGCCGACGATGGCGCGCACCGGCCGGCGGCTGAGCACGACCGGGAAGATGCCGACGCGGACCACTTCGGTGTAGATGTCGAGGAAGGACGGCGTCTGCGCGAACGGCAGCAGCGAGCACGGGCGCCCCTCCGGCTGGAGCAGCTCCATGGTCTTGCGGGTGCGTTCCAGCAGCTCGGTCTGCAGGACCGCAGCGAATTGCTCGAACCGTTCGTTTTCCGTCGCGGTCATAGGACGCCCAGAACTCCCACCCCCTGCCCTCGCCGGTCCAACCGCCGAAGGCGCGGATGGCGATGGCGCCGTGTCACGGCGCACCGGCACCGCGCAGCAGCCCAGCAGCGTGTCGCCTACCTTGATTTTAGCGGCTTAAAAAAATCCTAACAGCATGAAACGATTACAAAAGCGCAATATGTCGTAAGCTAATGATTTGTGGGGCTCGGGGCTTGTTCTACCGGCAAGCGACCTTGGTCGCTCACGGGGGTCGCTCGCGGGCTGCGGCGTGCGGGCGGCTCATAAAAATCGGACCGCGCAGCATCCGCAGCGCGGCCCGAGTCAAGGGAGGAATCGCCACCAGGCGTCGTGAGGGGGCGAGAACCCCCTCGCAGTACAAATACTGAGCCCGCAATCAGGGGCTGGCAAGCCCATAATTGAGGCAATCAGGTCTTCTGCCAAAGATTTCGCCAGTTCTGCCCAGCATAAAGGCGAATGATTAGGCAACGGGCAGCAAATCGCCCAATTGATGGGCAGGATAGCCGGTGAACCCCTGCCGCACGGCCACCAGCCAGGGCGGATTGGCCGCCACGACTCCGGCCCAGACCGGGCAGCCGGGATGGTGCGCGCCGGGCAGGTAGCCCAGGCTCATCAGGAACTCGCCGACGATCTCGCCGCCGGTGAAGCGGAAGGTCCGCTTGAACAGCTTCACCCACTCCTCCTTGGGCAGCGGGTGGTGCGCCTTCAGCCAATCGGCGAAGGAGCCGTAGCTCGTGCGAAGTTCCACGACTCGGCGCGCGTTCTCGATGGCCGCGTCGACCTTCAGGCGGTTGCGGATGATGCCGGAGTCGTTCAGCAGCCGCTGCCGGTCCGCCTCGCCGTAGGCCGCCACGCGGTCGACGTCGAACCCGTCGAAGGCGGCGCGGAACGCGTCCCGCTTCTTCAGGATGGTCAGCCACGAGAGGCCGGCCTGGTTGATCTCCAGGACGAGGCGCTCGAACAGCACCCGCTCGTCATCCGACGGCACGCCGTACTCCGTATCGTGGTACGGCCCGTGGAA
>NZ_DASPMG010000325.1:0-15259 GCF_035627195.1 Azospirillum sp. | reverse complement strand
CGTCAACGCCCGCATGGCCCGCGCCCAGGGCGTGGAGACCGACGGCCACGTCTACTTCGGCATCGCGCTGTCCAACGCCCTGGTGGCGCTGGCCGGCGCGCTGTTCGCGCAGACCAACGGCTTCGCCGACGTGACCACCGGCATCGGCACCATCGTCGTCGGACTGGCGGCGGTGATCGTCGGCGAGACGCTGGTGCCGCTGCGCGGGCTGCTGGGGGCGCTGATCGGCTGCGTCATCGGCTCCATCCTCTACCGGCTGGCGGTGCAGCTGGCGCTGTCCGCCGACGTGGTCGGGCTGGAGGCGGCCGACCTCAACCTCGTCACCGCCGTCCTGGTGGCGGTGGCGCTGATCCTGCCGCGCTCCAGGCTGCGCGTGGCGAAGGTGGCGAAATGATCGAAGTCGGGGACCTGCACGTCGTCTTCGGCCGCGGCACGGCGCTGGAAAAGCACGCGCTGCGCGGCGTCGACCTGATCATCCCGGAGGGGGAGTTCGTCACCGTCATCGGCTCCAACGGGGCCGGCAAGTCGACCTTCCTGGCCGCGCTCGCCGGGGACGTGCTGCCCGAACGCGGCCGGGTGGCGATCGACGGCGTGGACGTCACCCGCTGGCCGACGCCCAAGCGCGCCGCCTACGTCGCCCGCGTCTTCCAGGACCCGATGGCCGGCACCTGCGCGGCGTTGACCATCGAGGAGAACATGGCGCTGGCGGCCTCGCGCGGCGCCCGGCGCGGCCTGGGGCGGGCGGTGTCGCGGGACCGGCACGCGCACTTCCGCGACGCCATCGCCGAGCTGGGCCTGGGGCTGGAGAACCGCCTGGGCGACCGCATCGGCCTGCTGTCCGGCGGGCAGCGGCAGGCCATCAGCCTGCTGATGGCGACGCTGGCCGGCTGCAAGATCCTGCTGCTGGACGAGCACACGGCGGCGCTGGACCCGGCGACGGCCGACTTCGTCATCGCGCTCACCCGCCGCATCGTCGCCGAGAAGCGCCTGACCGCGCTGATGGTGACGCACAGCATGCGCCAGGCGCTGGACGTCGGCGACCGCACCGTGATGCTGCACGAGGGCCGCGTGGTGCTGGACGTGGCGGGGGAGGAGCGCGCCGGCCTGGACGTGCCGCACCTGCTGGCCCTGTTCGCCAAGCAGCGCGGCGGCGAGGAGATCAGCGACGACCGCCTGCTGATCGGCTGAGCCGAAGCCCGCGCCCGCGCGTTTCTCCCGGCGGGAGGTGCGCATGATGCGATGGGTGGTGGTCCTGGGAGTGCTGGCGCTGGGCGCCTGCGCCAACCCGGCGAACGAGGCGGCCTTGCGCGCGCCGCAGACGCTGGTGGGCATGCCCAAGGGCGCGTTGCTGGCCTGCGCCGGCGTGCCGCAGCGCACGGCCGCCGCCGGCGACACCGAGTACCTGACCTACGGTCGCGAGCAGGTGATCGTCGAGCGCGACTGGGACGTCGACGCGTTTCCCTGGCTGGGTCCGCGCGGCCCGATTCTGGGCCGGCCGGAGGTGTCGACCTGGACGCGCGGCTACCGCTGCGAGGCGACCTTCGCCGTGCGCGGCGGCCGGGTGGCCGAACTGCGCTACAACGCCGACCGCGACGCGTCGCTGTGCTACGAGATTTTGGGAAACTGCCTGGGGCGGTGACCCTTGCCCCCACCCCGACCCTCCCCCGCTGGGCGGGGGAGGGGGAGGGATCTCACTGCACCACGATTCGCGGCCCGGCCTTCGGCAGGTTGGCGGAGACCTTGTCCCACACCACCTTGGCGATGGCGCGGTAGACCTTGGCGTGCTCCGAATCGGGCTTCGACACGACGATCGGCTGCCCCTCGTCCGAGGTCTCGCGGATCTGGATGTCCAGCGGGATCTCGCCCAGGAAGTCGGTGCCCAGCTTCTCCGCCTCCTTGCGCGCCCCGCCGTGGCTGAACACCTCGGTCCGGTGGCCGCAGTTCGGGCAGCAGAAATAGCTCATGTTCTCGATGATGCCGAACACCGGCACGTCCACCTTGCGGAACATGTTCAGGCCCTTGCGGGCGTCCAGCAAGGCGATGTCCTGCGGCGTCGACACGATCACGGCACCCGCCAGCGGCACCTGCTGCGCCATGGTCAGCTGCGCGTCGCCCGTGCCCGGCGGCATGTCGACCACCAGCACGTCCAGCTCGCCCCAGTTGACGTCGCCCAGCATCTGCTGCAGCGCGCTCATCACCATCGGGCCGCGCCAGATCATCGGCGTGTCCTCCGGCACCAGGAAGCCCATCGACATCACCTTGATGCCGTAGTTCTCCATCGGCTCCAGCGTGTGGCCGTCGTGGCTGACCGGGCGGCCCTGGATGCCCAGCATGCGCGGCATGGAGGGGCCGTAGATGTCGGCGTCCAGCAGGCCGACCTTCTGCCCGTTGGCGGCCAGCGCCAGCGCGAGGTTGGCCGAGGTGGTGGACTTGCCGACGCCGCCCTTGCCCGAGGCGACGGCGACGATGGCCTTCACGCCGGGCACCAGCGGCTTCTGCTCCTGCTGGCCGTGGAAATGGCCGTGGCCCTGGGCATAGCCGTGGTCGACCTTCTGCGGCTGCGCCGGTGCGGCGTTGTGCGCGGTCAGCACGGCGGTGACCGAGGTCACGCCCGGCAGGCGTTCAACGGCCTTCTCGGCGGCGTGGCGCACCGGCTCGGCCTGGGCGCCGCGCTTGGGGTCGACCTCGATGGAAAAGGCCACGTTGCCGTCGCGGACGACCAGCCCGGACAACATGTTCAGGCTGACGATGTCCGCACCCCGGTCGGGGTCGACGACGGACTTCAGGGCTTGCACGACCTGCTCTTCGGTGACCTTCGCCATGGTTGAAAACTCCAACTCCTTCCCGATATTGGCGGATAACCGCCGCGTGTACGCTCGCCGATCGTAGAGGGGTGTATACTATCGGTGGCTAATACATTGGTAGCGACCGGCCCGGCCGGCAATGAGAATATACGAGGGGACAGCGGAATGCCGTGGACAAATCAAGGTGGGGGCGGCGGTGGGGGCGGCCCTTGGGGACCGCCGCCCGGTGGCGGCGGCGGTGGTGGCGGCCCGAATCCGTGGGGGCGCCCGCCCGGCGGCGGTGGCGGCGGCCCGCAGCCTCCCGACCTTGAAGACCTTCTGCGCCGTGGCCAGGACCGCCTGCGCCGCGCCGTGCCCGGCGGATTCGGCAGCGGCCGGGGCGTGGCCCTGGTCCTGGGCGTGCTGGCGCTGTTGTGGCTCGCCAGCGGCATCTACCGCGTCGAGTACAACGAGCAGGGCGTCGTGCTGCGCTTCGGCGAATGGGTGCGCACCGAACAGCCCGGCCTGAACTACCACCTGCCGGCTCCCATCGAGACCGTCTACCTGCCCAAGGTGACGGCGGTGAACCGGATCGAGGTCGGCTACCGCTCGGCCAGCGAGGGGCGGCGCAGCGAGCGCGACGTCCAGGACGAGTCGCTGATGCTGACCGGCGACGAGAACATCATCGACATCGACTTCACCGTGTTCTGGCGCATCAAGGACGCCGGCCAGTTCCTGTTCATGATCCGCGATCCGGAAGGCACCGTGAAGGTCGCCGCCGAATCGGCCATGCGCGAGGTCATCGGCCGCACCGAGCTGCAGCCGGCCCTGACCGAGGCGCGCCAGCAGACCGAACAGGCGACGCACCGCCTGCTGCAGGCCATGCTCGACGACTACAAGGCGGGCATCGAGGTCATGCAGGTCCAGCTGCAGAAGGCCGACCCGCCGTCGCCGGTCATCGACGCCTTCAACGACGTGCAGCGCGCCCGCGCCGACCGCGAGCGCCTGCGCAACGAGGCCGAGGCCTACCGCAACGACATCATCCCGCGCGCCCGCGGCGAATCGGAACGCCTGATCCAGGAGGCCTCGGCCTACCGCGAGCAGGTGGTCAGCCTCGCCCAGGGTGACGCCGACCGCTTCCGCAAGGTCTACGAGGCCTACGCGCAGGCCAAGGACGTGACGGCCAAGCGCATGTACCTGGAGACCATGGAGGAGATCCTGCGCGGTTCGAACAAGGTGATCATCGACGGCAACGCGCAGGGCGCGCAGGGGGTCGTCCCGTACCTGCCGCTCAACCAGCTCCAGCCGGCGCCGCAGCCGCAACCAGCCCCGGCGAAGCCGGGCCAGCAGACCCGGTGAGGTGACGCCATGAACCGCAACCTCATTGTCGCCGCCATCGCCGTCGTCGTGCTGGGCCTCCTGGCTTCCAGCGCGCTGTTCACCGTCACCCAGGCCCAGCAGGCGCTGGTCACCCAGTTCGGCGCCGTGAAGCGCGTCGTGCAGGAGCCGGGGCTGAAGCTGAAGATCCCCTTCATCGAGACGGTGGTCTACGTCGACCGCCGCGTCCTCGACCTCGATCCGCCGGTCGAGCAGGTCATCCTGTCCGACCAGAAGCGCCTGGACGTGGACGCCTTCGGCCGCTACCGCATCACCGACCCGTTGAAGTTCTTCCAGGCCGTGCGCAACGAGGCGGTGGCCGAGGCGCAGCTGAGCGCCACGCTGAACTCCGCGCTGCGCCGTGTGCTGGGCAGCGTCACGCTGCTGGCCGTCCTGTCAGAGGAGCGTGCGCGGATCATGAACGACATCCGCGCCGAGCTGAACGACAAGGCCAAGCAGTACGGCATCGAGATCGTCGACGTCCGAATCCGCCGCGCCGACCTGCCGGAGGAGACCAGCCAGGCGATCTTCGCCCGCATGCGCTCCGAGCGCGAGCGCGAGGCGGCCGAGGCGCGCGCCCAGGGCCAGGAGCAGGCGCAGCAGATCCGCTCCCGCGCCGAGCGTGAGCGCACGGTCATCATCGCCGAGGCGCAGCGCGACGCGCAGAAGCTGCGCGGCGAGGGCGACAACCAGGCCATCAAGCTGATCGGCGAGGCGACGGCGCAGGACCCGCAGTTCTACGCCTTCTACCGCTCGCTGGAGGCGTACCGGAAGGCGCTGAACAAGGACGACACCACGCTGGTGCTCTCCCCGTCCGGCGATTTCTTCCGCTACTTCGGCGATGGCACGGTCGGCGGCGCCGCCGACCCCGCCCCGGCGTCGACCTCGGCCAACCGTCCGCCGGCCCCCGCGGCGGCCCCGGCGACCGCGACGGCGCAGTAAGCATCGCGGCAGGACATCGTGGCCTTTGCTCCCGCCCGCCGGTCAACGGCGGGCGGGAGCAAATCCTTTATCGAAAAGAACCCCCATGGACGATCTGCTGACCGCGCTGGCCCTGGTGCTGGTGATCGAGGGCTCGCTCTACGCCCTGTTTCCCGGCGCCATGCGCCGCGTCATCGTCGAGGCGCTGGCCGTTCCGGTAGGGCACATGCGGCTGGTCGGGCTGGCGGCGGCGGTGGCCGGCGTGGGCGCCGTCTGGATGCTGCGAGCCCTTTGATTGCTTTTTCTCTTGAGGGTCGTAGACCCGGCCGCCCTTTTTTGACCATACTCGTTCCCGCATACTCTGGCTCCAACCTTGGGCGGAGGTGGCGTGCGCTCGCTTGAAGCGGTGACGCGCGCGGCCTACATCCGCTTTCGGAACGGGTATGCACCGCCACCGGAAGTACCTTCGCGCGTCCGGCCCCGCGGCGACGTTCGAGGCAGGGAGACCATCTCAGTGAACCGCAACCGACACCTTCCGTCCGCCATCGCCGTCGCCGCGCGCGACGGCCGGCATGCCCGCCTGATCGGCTGGGCGCTGCTGCCGCTGCTGGCCGCGCTCCTGTGGGCGGCGATGCTGGCCGCCAGCAGCCCGGCCGCGGCGCAGGGGCGCTCGGCCCCCTCCAGCTTCGCGGATCTGGCGGAGAAGCTGTTGCCCGCCGTCGTCAACATCTCGACCAGCCAGGCCGCCCCCCAGCGCGGCGGTCCCGGTGGCCCCGGCGGTCCGAACGGCCCCGGCGCCCCCGGCGGCCGCGAGGGCCAGCGTCCGGAGATCCCGCAGTTCCCGCCGGGCTCCCCGTTCGAGGAGTTCTTCAAGGACTTCTTCGACCGCCACGGCCAGCAGCCGGACGCGCCGCCCCGCAAGGCCACCTCGCTGGGCTCGGGCTTCATCATCGACGCCAAGCAGGGCCTCGTGGTCACCAACAACCACGTGATCCAGGACGCCGACGAGATCAACGTCATCCTGAACGACGACACCAACATCAAGGCCGAGCTGGTCGGCCGCGACCAGAAGACCGATCTGGCGCTGTTGAAGATCAAGACCACCCACCCGCTGGTCGCGGTGCCGCTGGGCGACAGCGACGCCATGCGCGTCGGCGACTGGGTGCTGGCGATCGGCAACCCGTTCGGCCTGGGCGGGTCGGTGACCGCCGGCATCATCTCGGCCCGCCAGCGCGACATCAACGCCGGTCCCTACGACGACTTCCTGCAGACCGACGCCTCGATCAACCGCGGCAACTCCGGCGGCCCGATGTTCAACATGAACGGCGAGGTCATCGGCATCAACACGGCGATCTTCTCGCCGTCCGGCGGCTCGGTCGGCATCGGCTTCGCCATCCCCTCCAACCTCGCCAAGAGCGTCGTCGCCCAGCTGAAGGAATTCGGCAAGACGCGGCGCGGCTGGCTGGGCGTGCGCATCCAGGCGGTGACGCCGGAGATCGCCGAGAGCCTGGGCCTGCAGGCGCCGAAGGGCGCGCTGGTCGCCTCGATCACCCCGAACGGCCCGGCCGCCAAGGCCGGCGTCCAGCCGGGCGACGTCGTCACCAAGTTCGACGGCAAGGACATCAAGGAGATGCGCAGCCTGCCGCGCGTCGTCGCCGAGACGCCGATCGACAAGGCGGTGCCGCTGGAGGTGTGGCGCAAGGGCAAGCCGGTGACCGTGCAGGTCAAGGTCGGCGAGCTGGAGGCGGCCGAGGAGTCCGGCCTGCTCGCCAACGTGCCGGAGGACCAGCAGCAGAAGCCGCAGAGCCAGGCGCCGAAGACCACCGAGGCGCTGGGCCTGAAGCTGACCAACATCTCGCCCGAGATGCGCCAGCAGTTCGACCTGAAGCCCGAGCTGAAGGGCGTCGTGGTGACCGAGGTGCAGAACGGCTCCCCCGCCGCCGAGAAGGGCATGCGCGCGGGCGACGTCATCATCGAGGTCGGCCAGGAAGAGGTGAAGGCCCCGGCCGACGTGACGGCCAAGCTCCAAAAGGCGCGCGAACAGGGCAAGAAGTCGATCCTGCTGCTGGTCGACCGCCAGGGCGACCTGCGCTTCGTGGCGCTGCCGCTCGGCAAGGGCTGATGCGCCAGCTTTAAGCACGCTTTGCCTCAAACACGGCTTTGAGTGCAGAAACGGCGCCGGTGGTGTACCATCGGAGCCGTTTCTCTTTTTGCGCGAGCCCGGCCGGCCGATGACGGACGCATCCATCCTCGCCCTCTTGCAGGATTCGCTGGCGCGCATCGCCCAGGGTCTGCTGGTCGTCGACCGCGACCAGCGCGTGGTGTTCACCAACGCCGCCTATCGCGTCCTGTTCGACGTGCCGGACGCGCTGGTGGTCACCGGGCGGCCGCTGGCCGACCTGATGCGCCACTTGGCGCTGCGCGGCGAGTACGGCCCCGGCGACGTCGAACGCCTGATCGAGGAGCGCACCGCTCCGGCCCGCGACGGCGCCCCCTGGTCCATGGACCGCCAGCGCCCCGACGGCAGCTTCCTGCACATCACCGGCGCGGCGCTGGACAGCGGCGGCTACGTCTTCACCTTCACCGACGTGACGGAGCGCGTGCTGGGCGCCGCGCGGCTGGAGGCGACCGTGGCGGCGCGCACCGAGCAGCTCCGCCACTCCAAGGAGCAGGCGGAGGCCGCGCTGGCGACGCTGCGCCACACGCAGGAACGGCTGGTCCAGGCGGAAAAGATGGCGGCGCTGGGCCAGCTGGTGACCGGCATCGCGCACGAGATCAACACGCCGGTCGGCAACATCCTGACCGCCGCCTCATACCTGGAGGAACGGCTGTCCGCCGTCCAGCGCGCCGCCGGCATCGACCTGGGCGAGGCGTTGGAGGCGGCGCGCCTGATCCTCGACGACGCGGCGCGCACCGCCGGGCTGGTCGACGCCTTCAAGCGCGTGATGGTCGACACCGGCGGCGAGGAGCGGCGCTCCTTCGACCTGGGCGCGCTCATCGCCGGGGCCTTGGCCGAGCTGGGCGACGACCTGGGCCGCACCGGCCACCGCGTGGCACTGTCCTGTCCCGACGGCATCGTCATGGACAGCTACCCCGAGCCGCTGGTGCGGGTGCTGAACCAGCTGCTGGTCAACTCGCTGGTGCACGGCTACGAGAAGGGGCGGGCGGGCACCCTGACGCTGGCCGTGGAGCGCTGCGGCGACGGCGTCGACCTGCGCTACGCCGACGATGGCCGCGGCATCCCGGCCGATCTGCGGGCGCGCATCTTCGACCCGTTCTTCACCACGCGGCGCGGGGCCGGCGGCATGGGGCTGGGCCTGCACATCGCCTACAACCTGGTGGTCGGCCGCC
Organism: Azospirillum sp.; assembly: GCF_035627195.1. Classification (GTDB taxonomy): domain Bacteria; phylum Pseudomonadota; class Alphaproteobacteria; order Azospirillales; family Azospirillaceae; genus Azospirillum. The sequence continues at coordinate 6,827 of NZ_DASPMG010000325.1, read as the reverse complement.
TGGGCGGCGAGATTTCGGTGTACGAGCCGGCGCCCCGCGGGGCGGGCTTCCTCATCCGCCTGCCGCTGGTGGCGCCGTAGCCGTTTCCTTACCCCTCGGTGATCAGCCTTCCGTGATTTCCGCCGCGCGGTAGCCCTGGGCGTAGAGCAGGGCGGTGAGGTCGCCGTGGTCGATGCGGGCGCGCGCCTCGGCCGCCACCGCCGGCTTGGCGTGGAAGGCCACGCCCAGGCCGGCCGCCAGCAGCATCGGCAGGTCGTTGGCGCCGTCGCCGACCGCCATCGTCTCCACCACCGGCACCTGACGGGCGCCGGCGAACTCCAGCAGCGCGTCCAGCTTGGAGGTCTTGTCGAGGATCGGCTCCACGGCGCGGCCGGTCAGTTTGCCGTCCACCACCTCCAGGTCGTTGCCGCGGTCCTCGTCGAAGCCGACCCAGTCGCGCACCTTGCGCGTGAAGCAGCGGAAGCCGCCGGACACCAGAACGCAGAAGGCGCCGTTGGCGCGCATGGTGGCCAGCAGCGCCCTGGCGCCCGGCATCAGCTCGGCGCGCGACCACACCTCGTCCAGCACGTGCTCCGACAGGCCCTCCAGCAGCGCCACACGCTCGCGCACGGCGCCCTTGAAGTCGATCTCGCCGTTCATGGCGCGCGCGGTGATGGCGGCGATGTGGTCCTTCAGGCCGACGTAGTCGCCCAGCTCGTCCAGCATCTCCTGCCGGATGATGGTGGATTCCATGTCGGCCACCAGCAGGCGCTTGCGCCGTCCGGCGCGCGGCTGCGCCACCACGTCCACGGCCAAGCCGCCCAGCGCGTGCCGTGCCGCGGCCTCCGCCTGCTCCGGCGCCAGGAAGTCGAAGGGCAGGTCGCAGGCGGCCCCCGGCGCCAGCCAGTCCGGCTTCGCCGCGTCGGCGCCCAGCCCGGCGAGCGCCGCCCGCACGGCGTGCGCGGCCTCGTCGTTCAGGGTGGCGGTGGCGGGGCTGGCGATCAGCGTGAGGACGCAGGGGAGCGAAGCGGGCATGGCGGCGGACCGGCGTGATGGAGGGCGCCGCGCTCCCCTAGCACAGAGCGGGCGGGCTGAGAAACGTTCTTGGTGTGGCGGGCCGAAGCCTCGTAGGTTGGGCCGCGTTGCGCTTGGCCCAAACTACGATGAGGCGTGATCGTGAAACCCGTCGTCATCATTGGCGGCCCCACCGCCTCGGGCAAGTCGGCGCTGGCGGTCGACGTGGCGCTGGCGTTCGGCGGCACCGTCGTCAACGCAGACAGCATGCAGCTGTACCGCGAGCTGGACGTGCTCACCGCGCGTCCCGGTGCCGACGACCTCGCGCGCGCGCCGCACCGCCTGTACGGCGTGCTGCCGGGGTCCGAGCGCGGCTCGGCGGCGCGCTGGCGGGCCATGGCGCTGGACGAGATCGCCGCCGCGCACGGGGCGGGCAGGGTGCCGGTGGTGGTCGGCGGCACCGGCCTGTACCTGCGCGCGCTGATGGAAGGCTTGAGCGCCGTCCCCTCCGTGCCGGAGGAGGTCCGCCGCGCCGCGCACGCGCACCTGGAGGCGCTGGGCGGCGCGGCCTTCCGGGCCGAGCTGGTGGCGCGCGACCCGGCCATGGCGCGGCTCAACCCCGGCGACACCACGCGCCTGACCCGCGCCTGGGAGGTGCTGGAGGCCACCGGCCGGCCGCTGTCGGAATGGCAGGCGCAGAGTGCCGAGGGGCCGCCGCCCGGCCTGTCCTTCCATGTCGTCGTGCTGGAACCGCCGCGCGCGGCCCTGTACGAGCGCTGCGACCGCCGCTTCGTCGTGATGCTGGAGCGGGGGGCGCTGGAGGAGGTGCGGCGATTGGACGCGCTGGGCCTCGATCCCGGCCTGCCGGTCATGAAGGCGCTGGGCGTGCCGGAGCTGCGCGCCCACCTGCACGGCACGATGCCGCTGGACGAAGCCGTCGCGAAAGGGCAGCAATCCACGCGCAACTACGCCAAGCGGCAAGGCACCTGGTTCCGTCACCAGTTGTCGGCCCGGCCGTTGTCGTCGCTCGCGCAAGGGGCGGTGCATGGCTGCCATGCCGTGCCGGCCCTCTACACCGAAAATGTCCGTGATGCCATCCTGCGCGCTCTTGATAAAACTGTGCGCACCTGAGTTGTTGGGAGACAGAAAGTGACGCTGGAGTGGGAGAAGCTGTTCGCCGGCCGCGTGTCCGGCATGAGCGCGTCGGAAATCCGCGAGCTGCTGAAGCTGATCGACCGGCCGGAGATCATCTCCTTCGCCGGCGGCATTCCCGATGCCGACCATTTCCCCTCCGCCGCCATCGCGCGGGCCTATGAAAAGGTATTCCAGTCCAACACCGGCGCCGGCGGCGCCCTCCAGTACACCATCAGCGAGGGCTACACGCCGCTGCGCGACTGGCTGTGCGGCTACATGGACCGCAAGGGTGTCAAGATCGCCCCGGACGAGGTGCTGATCACCAGCGGCTCGCAGCAGGCGCTGGACTTCCTGGGCAAGCTGCTGATCGGCCCCGGCGACCTCGTGGCCGTCACCAAGCCCACCTACCTGGGCGCCCTCCAGGCCTTCTCGCCGTACGAGCCCACCTACGTGTCCATCGCCATGGACGAGGAGGGGCCGGTGCTGGCCGACCTGGAGGCGGCGCTGGCGCGCAAGCCCAAGTTCCTCTACCTCGTGCCCGACTTCCAGAACCCCAACGGCACCACCGTGTCGCCTGCCCGCCGCGAGGCCATCGTCGACCTGTGCACCAAGGCCGGCGTGCCGGTCATCGAGGACGCGGCCTACGCCGAACTGCGCTACGAGGGCGACTTCCTGCCGTCGCTGGCCGCCATCGACGCGGCGCGCAACGGCGGCGTGCCGAGCCAGGTGATCCACTGCGGCTCCTTCTCCAAGACGATGGTGCCGGCGCTGCGCGTCGGCTGGGTCAGCGGGCCGAAGGATGTCATCCAGCGGCTGGTGCTGATGAAGCAGGCGGCCGACCTGCACACCTCCACCATCAACCAGATCGTGCTGCACGACGTGGTGTCGGAGATCTTCGACAGCCACGTGAAGCGCCTGCGCACCGTCTACAAGGAGCGGCGCGACACCATGCTGGCGGCGCTGGAGGAGTTCATGCCGGCCGGCGTGACCTGGACCAAGCCGCAGGGCGGCATGTTCGTGTGGATCGAGCTGCCGGAAGGCCTGTGCGGCACCGAGTTGCTGGCCCGCGCCATCAAGGAATCGAACGTCGCCTTCGTGCCGGGTGCGGCGTTCTTCCCCGACCGTTCGGGGCGCAACACCATCCGCCTCAGCTTCTCGGCCACCAAGCCGGAGCGCATCCGCGAAGGCATCCGCCGCCTCGCGGACCTTCTCGTACGGGTATCCGCCTGAACTCCTCCCTCCCCTGCCTCCGGCGGGGGAGGGAAGGGGCCCACGAAGTGGGAAGGGTGGGGGCAACGGCCTATCCGGGAGGCCGTCGCCCCCACCCTCCCGCGGCAGAGCCGCGGGTCCCTCCCTCCCCCGCCGGGGGCGGGGGAGGGGAAAGAGAGGGCATTGCCTTTTGTGCGCAACAAACGGAAAAGCCGCGACAAAAAAACTTTGCACTAATTCGCGAAAGCCATTGACCTTCGACCGGCCTTTTGTCTAGGTTTCCGCTCCCGGTCCGCCGCCGCAGGGGGTAACCCCTTGATTTGTCTGCCTACAAGCGGTGGGGCGGGGACAGCGAACGGGCCGCCCGTGCGACGGGGGCCAGCAACGAAGGTCGAAAACAATGGCTGAGCAGAAGCTGAGCGGCGCGCAGATCGTCATCAAGGCCCTGAAGGACCAGGGCGTCGACATCATCTTCGGCTATCCCGGCGGCGCCGTACTCCCGATCTACGACGAGCTGTTCAAGCAGAACGACCTTCGCCACATCCTCGTACGGCACGAACAGGCGGCCGTCCACGCGGCCGAGGGCTACGCCCGTTCCACCGGCAAGGTGGGCTGCGTGCTCGTGACCTCCGGCCCCGGCGCCACCAACGCGGTGACGGGCCTGCTGGACGCGCTGTGCGATTCGATCCCGATCGTGTGCCTGTGCGGCCAGGTGCCGACGCACCTGATCGGCAACGACGCCTTCCAGGAAGCCGACACCACCGGCATCACCCGGCCCTGCACCAAGCACAACTACCTGGTGAAGGACGTCGACAAGCTGGCCCGCACCCTGCACGAGGCCTTCTACGTGGCGCGCACCGGCCGTCCCGGCCCGGTGGTCGTCGACCTGCCGAAGGACGTGCAGTTCGCGGAAGGCACCTACGTGCCGCCCATCGAGGTGAAGCACAAGACCTACCGCCCGCAGGTGAAGCCCGAGCTGGCCAAGGTGGAGGAGGCGGTCGAGCTGATCGCCAACGCCAAGCGCCCGATCTTCTACACCGGCGGCGGCGTGGTGAACTCCGGCCCGATGGCGGCCAAGCTGCTGACCCAGTTCGTCAAGATGACCGGCTTCCCGATCACCTCGACGCTGATGGGCCTGGGCGCCTTCCCGGCGTCGGAGCAGCAGTGGCTGGGCATGCTGGGCATGCACGGCACCTACGAAGCCAACCTGTCGATGTACAACTGCGACGTCATGATCAACATCGGCGCGCGCTTCGACGACCGCGTGACCGGCAAGCTGTCGGAGTTCGCGCCGGGGTCCAAGAAGATCCACATCGACATCGACCCCAGCTCGATCAACAAGAACGTGGCCGTGGACATCCCCATCGTCGGCGACTGCGCCCACGTGCTGGAGGACATGATCCGCATCTGGAAGGCGCGCCAGAAGCGCACCGACCAGGCGGCGCTGAAGGATTGGTGGGGCCAGATCGAGAAGTGGCGGGCGCGCAACTGCCTGAACTACCACCGCAGCGAATCGGTCATCAAGCCGCAGTACGCGCTGGAACGCCTGCGCGAGCACCTGAAGGGCAAGGACTTCTACATCACCACCGAGGTGGGCCAGCACCAGATGTGGGCCGCCCAGTTCCTGCCCTTCGACCAGCCGAACCGCTGGCTGACCTCGGGCGGCCTGGGCACCATGGGCTACGGCCTGCCGGCGGCCATCGGCGCCCAGCTGGCGCACCCGAACTCCATCGTCGTGGACGTGTCGGGCGAGGCGTCGTTCCTGATGAACATGCAGGAGATCGGCACGGCGGTGCAGTTCCGCGCCCCGGTCAAGATCTTCATCCTGAACAACCAGTACATGGGCATGGTCCGCCAGTGGCAGGAGCTGCTGCACGGCTCGCGCTATTCGGAAAGCTACTCGGAGGCCCTGCCGGACTTCGTGAAGCTGGCCGAGGCGTGGGGCTGCGCCGGCCTGCGCGCCACCCGGGTGGAGGACGTGGACAAGGTCATCGAGCAGATGCTGGCCATCACCGACAAGCCGGTGATCGTCGACATCGCCGTGGATCCGAAGGAGAACTGCTTCCCGATGATCCCCGGCGGCAAGGCGCACAACGAGATCCTCTTCGGCCCGGACGACAACCCGTCGGACGCCACGCCGGAAGACGGCATGGTGCTGGTGTAAGCGAAGAACGACCTTGGCGGAGATTCGTGTCGTGGAAGACAAGATCGAGAAGCACACCATCGCTGTGCTGGTGGACAACGAGCCGGGCGTGCTGGCCCGCGTCATCGGCCTGTTCTCGGGTCGCGGCTACAACATCGAGAGCCTGACGGTGGCGGAGGTCAACAACGCCGACCACCTGTCGCGCATCACGCTGGTCACGTCCGGCACGCGCATGATCATCGAGCAGATCAAGGCGCAGCTCAGCCGCCTTGTGCCCGTGCACAAGGTGCACGACCTGACCGACGAGGGGCCGAGCGTCGAGCGCGAGATGGCGCTGGTCAAGGTGGTCGGCACCGGCGAGCGCCGCATCGAGGCGCTGCGCCTGGCCGACATCTTCAAGGCGCGGGTGGTGGACGCCACGCTCACCTCCTTCGTCTTCGAGCTGACCGGCGCCACCGGCGAGATCGACGACTTCATGGGCCTGATGAGCCAGCTCGGCCTCGTCGAGGCCAGCCGCACCGGCGTCGTCGCCATGTCGAAGGGCGCCCAGGGCTTCTGATGACGTCCGCGGGCGGCTGGTATGCGCCGGTCGCCCGCGTTTTCCCGCCTTCACCACGGCGTGGCGCTTGACGAGTCCCATGCCAGACGGATTAATGCGGCCTGCTCGCCCGAATAGGCCATATCTGACAAAACCCGAGGAACCACCATGCGCGTTTATTACGATCGTGATGCCGACGTGAACCTGATCAAGGGCAAGAAGGTCGTCATCGTCGGCTACGGCAGCCAGGGCCACGCCCACGCCAACAACCTGCGTGACAGCGGCGTGAAGGACGTGCGCGTAGCACTCCGTCCGGGTTCGGCCACGGTCAAGAAGGCCGAAGGCGCCGGCTTCACGGTCATGGCGCCGGCCGAGGCGGCCGCCTGGGCCGACGTGGTGATGATCCTCACCCCCGACGAGCTGCAGGCCGACCTGTACCGCGACGACCTCGCCAAGAACATGAAGCAGAACGCCGCCCTGGTGTTCGCGCACGGCCTGAACGTGCACTTCAACCTGATCGAGCCGCGCGCCGACCTGGACGTGTTCATGGTCGCCCCGAAGGGCCCCGGCCACACCGTGCGCGGTGAATACCAGCGCGGCGGCGGCGTGCCGTGCCTCGTGGCCGTGCACCAGAACGCCACCGGCAACGCGCTGGACATCGCGCTGTCCTATGCCTCGGCCATCGGCGGCGGCCGCGCCGGCGTCATCGAGACGACCTTCAAGGAAGAGTGCGAGACCGACCTGTTCGGCGAGCAGGCCGTTCTGTGCGGCGGCCTGACCGAGCTGATCAAGGCCGGCTACGAGACGCTG
>NZ_DASPMG010000324.1:0-8271 GCF_035627195.1 Azospirillum sp. | reverse complement strand
GGGGTGGGGAGGGGCTGCGCCTGCGCGGTGGAGATGGGGTTCAGCGCGGCGGCCAGACCGCTTGGGGGCGGTGGCGGGGGCGTCTCGGCCACCGGAATCTCCGGGGCGGGCGGGGCGCCGGGCTTGCGCGCGGGGACGGGGGGCGGGGCGACGTCGACGATGGTCAGGGCGCGCTCGCGCCGGGTGGCGATGCGGGCGCCGCAGGGCCACTGCACCGTCAGGCTGCGCCCGCCGTCGGCGGTGGCGTAGCCGGACAGGCGCCGGGTGTAGGTGGCGTTCAGCTGTTCCACCGGCCACGGCACGGCGCCGGGCAGGGTGAAGCGGCCGCCGCAGGTGCCGGCGTCGACCACGGGCTTGGCGTCCGGGGTGACCAGCACGAGGCGGGTGTGCTCCGCATGGTCGCCGACCTGCACGCGCACCGGCTGCTGGGCGTCGGCAGGGTGGGTGGCGCAAAGCGCGGTGGTCATCAGCAGCAGGGCCAGCGTGCGGCGATCCATGGCGACGGTCATGGCAAGTATCCTGGATTTTATCCAAATAGCCGACAAAGGCCTTTCGAATGCCAGCAGGCATTCGCGGCGGCCCGTCAGGTTGAAACCTGGCTTTAAACTGCCGTGTCTAGGTTAAGGCCGGGTTCAAACTTGAGGTGGTCGGCGATGGAGAGTCCCCTTTACATCGGGCTGTCGCGGCAGGTGGCGCTGAGGCGGCAGCTGGAGGTGGTCGCCAACAACGTCGCCAACATGAACACTGCCGGCTTCCGGGCCGAGCGCACGCTGTTCGAGGCGGCCATGCAGCCGGGCGGCAAGCGGCCCAATGACCAGATCGCCTTCACCATCGACCGCGCCACCTACACCGACCTGCGCCCCGGCGGCTTCACGGCCACCGGCAACCCGTTCGACGTGGCGCTGGACGGCGACGGCTGGTTCCAGGTGCGCACGCCGGACGGCGACCGCTTCACCCGCGACGGCCGCCTGCGCCGCGACGCCGACGGGCAGCTGGTGACGGCCGGCGGCTTCCCGGTGCTGGACGACAACCGGCAGCCGATCATGATCGCGTCGGACAGCAGCGTGCTGACCATCGGCACCGACGGGCTGGTGTCGGCCGACGACCAGATGGTGGCGCGGCTGCGCGTCGTGCGCTTCGACGACCCGCAGCAGCTGCGCCAGACCGGCGACGTGCTGTTCGCCGCCGATCCGGGCGTCGATCCGCTGCCGGCGCCGGACACCCGCACCGTCCAGGGCAAGATCGAACAGTCCAACGTCCAGGGCATCGCCGAGGTGACGCGGATGATGGACCTGTCGCGCGACTACCAGGCCGTGACGCGCATGGTGGAGGACGGGCAGGACCTGCTGCGCGCCGCCATCAACCGCCTCGGCAAATCCGCATAAATCCAGGAGTTTCCGCCCATGCGCGTGCTCAGCATCGCCTCCACCGGCATGATGGCCCAGCAGCTGAACGTCGAGGTCATCTCCAACAACATCGCCAACATCAATACGACGTCGTATAAGCGCGCCCGCGCCGAGTTCCAGGACCTGATGTACCAGTCCGAACGGCGCCAGGGCAGCCAGTCCACCGACGCCGGCACCATCGTGCCGACCGGCATCGAGGTGGGCCTGGGCGTGCGCGCGGCGGCGGTGAACCGCATCAACACCAACGGCAACCTCACCTCCACCGGCAACGAGCTGGACGTGGCGATCGAGGGGCGCGGCTATTTCAACGTGCGCCTGCCGGGCGGCGACACCGCCTACACCCGCGCCGGCAGCTTCAAGCTGTCGCCCGAGGGCACCATCGTGAACGCCGACGGCTACCCCATCATGCCGGAGGTGACGGTGCCGCAGGGTACCCGCGAGATCGCCATCAGCAAGTCCGGCGAGGTGCAGGCGTACGTGGACGGGCAGGCCAAGCCGCGCACGCTGGGCCAGATGGTGATGACGGTGTTCGTCAACGATTCGGGCCTGGAGGCGCTGGGCGACAACCTGTACCGCGCCACCCCGGCGTCGGGCGAGCCGCAGGACGGTGCGGCCGGGCAGGCGGGGTTCGGCACCATCCGGCAAAAGTACCTGGAGTCCTCCAACGTCAACGTGGTGCAGGAAATCACCGAACTGATCTCCGCCCAGCGCGCGTACGAGATGAACGCCAAGGCGGTGGAGGCGGGCGACCAGATGGCCTCCACCCTCTCCAACATGCGGTGAGCATCATGGCTTCCCGCAGGTGGTGGGCCGGTCTGGCGATGGCGGTGCTGGCGGGTCCGGTGCTGGCGGGTCCGGCGCTGGCCGAAAGCCCGGTGGAGGCGCTGCTGGCGCGCGAGCTGGCGGCGACGCTGGGTGGGGCGGTGCCGGCCGGCGCGCACGTGGCGCTGACGCTGACCGCGCCCTTCGGCGGCGAGGTGGAGGCGGTGCGCGACCTTGCCTACGACCCGCGCGGCGGGCAGGTGCGGGCACTGGTCAGCAGCGGGGGCCGCATCGTCGAGCTGAAGGGCAAGGCGGACATCACCGTGGACGTGCCGGTGCCGACGCGCCGCATACTGCCCGGCGAGGTGATCGGCGGGGGCGACCTGACCACCCTGCCCATGCCCATGGAACGGCTGGGCGACACCGTCGCCACCTCGCGCGACGCATTGATCGGCTTGGCCAGCCGGCGGGCATTGCCGCCGGGCCGGCTGATCCAGACGGCGTCGGTGGGCGCCCCGGTGGTGGTCCAGCGCAACAAGCCGGTCAGCCTCGTCTACGAGGACGGGCCGCTGCTGCTGGCGGCGCGCGGGCGGGCGCTGCAGGACGGCGGGGTGGGCGACACGGTGCGGGTGATGAACGTCGCCAGCAGCATCGTCGTCACCGGCACCATCACCGGGCCGCAGACGGTCACCGTCGCCGGGCCGCAGGCCGTTTCGGCCAAACCCTGATTCTTCGAGGAACCCATGATGCGCAAGCCCCTGGTTGCGGTGATCGCGGCGTCGCTGGCGTTGGCCGGCTGCGGCCGGCTGTCCAACATCGGCAACCCGCCGGCCTTGTCGGAGATCTCCAACCCGGCGATGGCGCCGGAGGCGCGCGTGATCTCCATGCCCATGCCGCAGGCGCTGCCGGCCGACCAGGTGCCGAGTTCGCTGTGGCGGACGGGATCGCGCAACTTCTTCCGCGACCCGCGCGCCAAGCAGGTGGGCGACCTGCTGACGGTGATCATCAACATCGCCGACCAGGCGCAGATGCAGAACCAGACGCAGCGCCAGCGCACCAACGCCGAGAAGGCGGGTCTGCCCAGCTTCTTCGGGCTGGAGAGCCGGCTGCCGGCGGTGCTGCCCGACGCGGTGAACCCATCCAGCCTCGTGGACCTGGACAGCACCAGCTCGTCGGCCGGCAACGGCACCATCCAGCGCAACGAGCGCATCGCCATGCGCGTCGCCGCCGTGGTGACCGAGGTGCTGCCCAACGGCAACTTCGTCATCGCCGGGCGCCAGGAGGTGCGGGTGAACTACGAACTGCGCGAGATGCGCATCGCCGGCGTCATCCGGCCGGAGGACGTCACCAACGTGAACACCATCGATTACGACAAGATCGCCGAGGCGCGCATCACCTACGGCGGGCGCGGCCAGATCACCGACGTGCAGCAGCCCCGCTACGGCCAGCAGGTGCTGGACGTCATCCTGCCGTTCTGAGGAGGCGGATATGGCGTCCGCCGTCGTGAGGAAGGCCGGCGTGGTCGCCATCTGCGCCGCGCTGGCGGCCGGGGCCGGATACGGCCTGGGCCGGTTCCAGCTGTACAGCGAGGCCGCGGCGGCGGCTCCGGCTCCGGGTTCCGCGCAGGGGACGGCGCCGGGCGCCGAGGCGGCCGGGCCGTTCTACGTGGACATCGGGCAGCTGATGGTGCCGGTCCTGGCGGACGGGCGGACGACGGCCTTCATCCTGGCGCAGATCACGCTGGAGGCGGCGAGCGCCGATCAGGCCAACCTGATCCGCCGCCGCCTGCCGCACGCGCGCAACGCGCTGCTGCAGGGGCTGTTCGGGCTGGCTGGGTCCGGCGCGTTCGATGGCCCGTCGGTGGATCCGGCGGCGGCCGCGCGCACGCTGAAGCAGGCCGCGAACGAGCAGCTGGGGAGCGAGCTGGTGAAGGCGGTGCTTCTCGACCGCCTGTTGCGGCAGGAGAACACGCGGGCATGACGAGTTGGGGATGTGTCCGTACGTCCGCCCGGTGGCATCACTGGGTGCGCGGCCTCAGCAGCGGGGACGCCGGTGCGGGGACCGGGGCGTTGTCCAGCGGCAGCAGGCGCTGCAAGGCGGCGATGTAGCCTTGCAGCGCCTCGCGGCCGAGGGGGGTGAGGGCGTAGCTGGATTGCGGCCGGCCCTCGCCGCTGTGCTTGCGGACCGACACGTACCCCGCCCCGATCAGCTTCTTGAGGTGCGATTCGAGGTTGCCGTCCGACACCTCCAGCCGCTGCCTCAGCTCGGTGAAGGTCGCCTCGCCGGCACCGGCCAGGAAGGCGGCGATCTGCGTGCGCAGCGGCTGGTGCAGCAGAGGGTCGAGCGTGTCCACGGCCGGTCCCTTAATGTGAGGTTGGGGGTTGGAGGGTCAGGGTTTGAGGTCGAAGCGCGCCGACATGGTGCCGGGCGCCTTGCTGTCCTTCTCGCCGGGCAGCGTGATGGCGAACTCGCCGCCGACCGCCTGGGTGCCGGACATCCAGTTCTTGCCGTCGAAGCTCAGCCAGTTCTTGTAGACGTAGACGTCGCGGCTGGTGGCGACCTCCATCCGCGCCTCCCCCGTCCTGGACAGCAGCGAGCCGGACACCGACGCCACCACCGGCAGCGGCGCCCCGGCCGGGTAGAGCAGCACGTGCTCGCCGCCCGCCGGTGCCGCCTCACCATAGCGGACGACCGGAACCTTCGCCATCTCGTCCGCACCCGGCGCCATCAGGCCCGCGCAGCCGGCGAGCGTCGCCGTGGCGGCCAGCAGGGCCGCGGTCAGAATCGGTTTCATGCGTGATCTCCTTGGGATCGGATTGGGATTGGGATCAGGGGAGGGGAAACGGAGGCCGGCGGGTCAGTCGTGCCGGCCGGCCGCGGTGTTGGCGTTCACGACGGCGCGGACCAGCGGGCCGCGGTCCGGCGTGAGGGCGCCGTCCAGCTTGGGGATATGGAGCCACAGCCCGGCGGTGCCGCGCGCCCAGGGCTCGCCGTCGAAGCGGGCCTCGCCGGTCGGCACGCCGTTCTCCAGCACCAGTTCCACCGGCTTGGAGAGGGTCAGGGGCAGGGTGATGGCGGGATCGTTGCGGAAGAGGTTGCCGGCGAAGCGGACCTCCACGGGAACCGGCGTGCCCGCCGGCAGGGTGAGGATGCGGCGGCCCTCCGCCCCGGCCCCCTTGCGGAAGGCGTCGAGCGTCAGGGCCGGCGCCTCGGCCGGGGCGCCGAAGTCACCGTAGCGCTGCACGGCGAGCGGCACCGACAGCACCACCAGCGTCCAGGCGGAGGACTGCGCCATGCGCTGCCAGGACGGCCGCGACCGCCCACGGTCGAGCATCAGCGCCAGCAGCGGCATTCCCAGCCCGAACACCGACGCCGCGATCAGCCGGATGGTGACGTAATCCAGCCGGGAAACGAGGCTGGCGATGCCGGTGAGGATGGCGAGCACGCCGACCCACTCCAGCAGCTCCTCCGAGAACAGGCCGTGCACGTAGAGGCCGAGGCCGAGCAGGACGACCCACGCCGCGCACACCATGTAGCCGCCGCCGAAGAAGAAGGTGGCGAAGGTCATCAGCGTGCCCAGCGCCATCAGCAGCCACCAGACCTTCAGCACCTGCCGGTGGATGAAGGACCACGCCTCGTCCCGGTGCCGCTTGATCCGCCGCGTCAGGTGCCAGTCCAGCACGGCCACCCCGCCCAGCGACACGGCCAGCAGCAGCAGCCACGCCAGCGCCTGCTGCGCCACGTCCGGGAACTGTGCCGGCGTGAGGATGCGGTCGCTGAGCAAGAGCAGCGCCGCCCCCATCAGCCCCCAGAGGAGCAGCGTGTGCCGTTCGATCCGCAGGTTGCGGTGCCCGGCCGAGAGCATGGAGTGGATGGAGTCGAGGCGCTGGGAGAGGCTGTCGGACATGAAGCGTTCCGCCCGTTCACTCTGTGATGCAGAGTGAATTACACTCTGAAACGCAGAGTGTCAACGGCCGAGTTCACGCTTTGTGGGGCGGGGCGTTCCGACGGCCGTTTACGACGCCGACAGGATGTCCTCGGCGCGGACGGTGGCGCCGCCCTTGAGGAGGAATTGGGTGGCGCCGTCGACGGTTCGCACCTCCTTCACCGTGTCGGTCACCACGGTGGCGGCCTTCAGCGTCGTGCCGGCCTTGTCCTTGGCGGTGACGCGCACGTGGTAGGTGCCGTCGGCGGCCGTGGTGCCGTCGCTGCGCTTGCCGTCCCAGGTGAAGACCTGCCGGCCGGCCTGCGGCGAACCGGCGGTGGTGTGGACCGTCCGGCCGGCGGAATCGAGCACGTCGATCTTCACCGACGCCGCACTGCCCTCCACCGCGTAGGCCATGGTGGCCTTGCCGCCGGACAGGGACAGCGTGTCGGTCGCCGCCTCCACCGTGCGGCCGAGGTAGGCCATGTCCATGCGCATGCCGCTGTTCTTCAGCGTCTCCAGCACCTGCTTCAGCGTGTCGTTGGTCTTCACCCCCTGTTCGACGGTGGAGAGCTGGGCGAGCTGCGCCATGAACTGGCTGGCGTCCATGGGCGCCAGCGGGTCCTGGTTGCGCAGCTGGGCGGTGAGCAGCTTCAGGAAGGCCTCGTAGTCGACGGTGGCCTTCTTCTCGCCGGCGGTGGTTTCCGTGCGGGCCGTGGTGGTGGTGGCGGTGTTGGTCGCTGTGGTGGCGGTCATGCGGGCGGTTCCCGGATGGCTGGGGTGGTTTGCGCTTCGCTTGGAGCCCTTCTCCCCTTGAGGGAGAAGGGTTGGGATGAGGGGTCGTTACGCCCGGCAGGGCGGACAAAGACTCTTTTCCGCCCTGCCGGGCGTAATCCCCCTCTCCCCAACCCCTCTCCCTCAAGGGGAGAGGGGCTTTTAGACCGTGACGTCGACGATGCCGTCGATCAGGACGGCGGCGCGTTCGGGCGGGGTGGGGGCGGCGGGGTCCTCGAACCAGGCGGTGCGGCGGCCGCCGCCGTCCGGGTGGGAGCCGGCGAAGCCGCGCGGCTGCTCGTCCCCGCGCAGGGAGAATTGCAGGCTGGCGCCGTCCAGTTCGAAGCCGGCGCCGGCCAGGGCGCGTTCCAGCTGGTGCACGTCGCGGCGCAGCAGGGCCAGCGTGTCGGCATGCTCGGCCTGGACGGACAGGGCGATGCGGCCGTCGGTCACCTCGGCGACCACGCGGACGTGGCCCAGGTCGGCCGGCGACAGGTCGATCTGGAACTCGCCGCCGCCGGCCTCGGCCACGCGGACGAGCGGGGCGGCCAGCTGCGCGGACGGGGTTGGCGCGCGCGTGGCGGCGGCGTGCTCGGCCACCGTGGCGGCGTAGTGCGAGGCGGCCTGCGCGGGCGGCAGCGGAGGCAGGGCATCCGTGGGGGCGGCGGTCGAGACCGCGTCCGGCGCGGGGGAAGGCGGGTTGCCGCCGGGTTGGCCGTTGCCGGGCTGGTTGCCGGTCTGGCCGTTGCCGGCGCCGTTGCCCGTCATGGCGGCCGGGTTGAGCGCGGGGGACGGGGTGGGGGTGTTGGTGGCGTCCGGCGTCGTCGGTGCGGCGGCGTCGGTGGTCGCCTTGCGCTCGGGCGCGCTGGGTGCTGTGGGGCGCGGCGCCTCGGTGGCGGTGGCGGCCGGCAGCGGCGGTGCCGTTTGCGGCGTGGTGGGGGGTGGTGCGGCGTCGGCCTGGGGGGCCGCTTCCGCCGGGGCGGCGGGCTGCGGTGCGGCGGTGGGCGGCACCGGCGGTTGCGGGCCGGCGGGTTGAGCGGCGGCGAGTTGCGCCGGGGCTTGCGTGGCCGGTTCGGAGGTTGGCGGCGTGAGCGGGGGAGCGGCCGGTGTTGGCGCGGCGGCGGTCAGGGCCGGTGCGCTGTCGGTTGCCGTGCCGTCCGGCGGGGTGGGCGGCTGCGGCGGGGGGCCGGCGAGCCAGGGGAGGACGGCGGCCAGTGCGGCGTCGGCGCTGGCCGGGGCGCCGCCCTTGCGGGGCTTGGCGTCGGCGTCCGCGTCGCTTTCCGGCTCGGCGGCTTCGTCCAGCAGGCTGGCGAAGGGGCGGTCGGCGGCGGTGCCGTCGTCGCGCGACGGCGGGGCGGCGGGGCGCGGGTCGCGCGGGGCGGGGGCGGGGGCGCTCAGCGCGTC
>NZ_DASPMG010000323.1:0-7480 GCF_035627195.1 Azospirillum sp. | reverse complement strand
CGTCCGATGCCACCCGGGAAGGTGACGCCACGGCCACGCTCGGGCAACCGGTTTTCGCGAGCGCCGCCTAGTCCACCTCGTTGGCGGTCAGGAACATCGCCTTGGACAGCGCCGCGAAGAACTGCTGGTAGGGCTCGGCGTCGGAGACGGCGACCAGATTGTATTGCGCGGAGGCACGCACCGCCGTCTGGGTCTTGCCGCGCGGGCGCACCGTGACGGTCATGCGCATGGCGTAGCCGGACAGCTTGGTTCCGCTGACGATGCCGAGCTGCTCGTCGGCCTTGTCGATGACGAAGCCGAGGTCCTGCAGGCTGGCGATCACGTTGCGGATGGTCAGGTTGCGGTCGGTCGTGTCGAACGCCCGCGTCTGGATCGCGCGCAGTTCGACCTGACTCTTGTCGGTCGCCAGCACCTGCTGCCTGGAGTCGGTCTGGCAGGCGCCAAGGAGCAGCAGGGTCGCGGCCGCCAGGGCCAGCGCTGCGCCGAGGCCCCGCTGTCCGGCGCGTCGGGTCGGGGTCATATCTGGTGGGCCTCCAGGAACACGGATTGCGACAGCCGGTCGAAGAACTGCTGGTAGATCTCCGGCGCGCTGATGGTTTCCACGCGCGACACCTGGTTCTTTGTGTTCCAGATGACCCGCTGGAAGGTTGCGCGCACGACGATGCCGCTCCGGTCCGCCGTGGGTTTCGTGACGACCGAAAGCCGGATCTTCTGGTTGGCATCCCACACCGGGTCGGCCCGCCCGCCCATCGCCGCGACGAGCAGGGCGAAGAACACCTGCCCGGCGACCTGCCCGGCCTCCACGGCGTCGCGGTCCTTCGACCCGACGATCAGGCCGGCGCTCGCCGTCGTCTCCTCGGTGGTGAACCCGAGGTCCTGGAGCACGCCGGCGGCGGCGGCCAGGATGGCCCGCTCGTCGGCGGTGTCGAAGCGGCGGGTCTGCATCTGCCGCTGCCCGAGGCTCTCGGGCGCCAGGGTGAGGGCGGCCGCCTGCTCCTTCACCGCGGCGGTCTGCTGGCACGCCCCCAGCATCGCCATGACCAGGGCACACGCGGCCGCCCTTCGACGCATGGTCCGGCCCCGCTCAGAAGCTGCTGGAGCGGTAGGAGAAGTCCCGGACCCGGCTGGCCTCGTCGAACTTGACGATGACGGTGAGCGTCCGCTGCGTGGTGCTGCGCGCCCCGGCGGCGCCGCTCACGCCCGCCCCTCCGGCGCCGCCGCCCAGGCCGGCGCCGATCGGGCCGCCACCGAAGACCAGGGCGTTCACGCCCCCGGCGCTGGAGGAGTAAACGGTCTCCGTGGAGACCTTGTCGTAGACCCAGCTTTCGCGCCGGCGGTCGTCCGTCGTGACCATGTTGGGCGAGCCGAGCGCCTCGACGACCTGGGCGCTGGTCATGCCGACGCGGATTTCCCGCTGCACCTTGCCCACCGTCATCCGGTCGGCGTCCTGCGCCTGGCGCACGGCCGCCGCGTGCTCGCCCGCGCTCTGGCAACCGGACGCCAGCAGGACGGCGAGCCCGAGCGCGGCCAGGGCGGTGTGTTTGGAAGACATGCGTGACCTCGTGCTTGGAACGGTTAGGGCTTGGCGGTCGTGTTGGCCGCGGCGCCGGCGGCCGGCGGCGCGTCCTCGGTGCCGGGAACGTCCAGCGCGGTCAGGAACATCGCCTTGGCGAGCGGCTCGAAGAACAGCTGCTGATAGAAGGCCGGATCGTCCACCTGGCTTTCGACGCCTGGGTTGAGGAGGAGGGCATTGCCGCGCACCACGGTCTGCGACTGGCCGCGCGGGTAGACGGTGGCGGTCATGCGCAGCTTGCCCAGCTTGGTCGCCGAAACGGTGCCGGCGGCCGGTTCGACCTTGTCGATGCCGTAGCCGAGGTCCTGGAACGTAACGATGACGGTGCGCAGCGTCTTGGCGCGGTCGGCGGTGTCGAAGGCGCGGGCCTGCATCGCCCGCAGCTCGACGGGGCTCTTGGTGCTGAGCACGACCTGGGACTGCCGGCCGCTCTGGCATCCGGCGACGGCCAGGGCCAGGGCGCCGACGAGGGCGAGGCGGAGGCTGGTGGAGGGGGTCATATCTGGTGCGCCTCCAGGAACGCGGCGGCCGAGAGCTTCTCGAAGAACTCCTTGTAGAGCTGCGGCTCCATGAGCAGCTCGGCCTTCCAGGCATGGCCGTGGTTGTTGATCAGGATGCGATCGAACGACGTCCGCACCTCGGTCTGCCGGGCGTTCGAGACGGGCAGCGCCGACACCGTGACGCGGATGGTCTGCTCCTGGTCCCAGGTCGGGGTGTTCACGCCGCCAAGCAGGGCCATCATGATGGTCAGGCCGATCTGCGCGGCCACCTGCCCGCTCTCGTGGGCGTCGCGCTGCTTGGACGCGACGATCACGCCGACGTCGCTGGAGGCTTCGGAAATGGTGAAGCCGAGATCCTGGAGCGTCTGCGTCGTCGCTTCGAGGAGAACCTTGTCGTTCTGGCTGTCGAATCGGCGGGTCTGGAGCGCCCGCAACGCCACGGCGTTCTCCGGTGGCTTTCCGATGGCCTTGGCAACGTCGTTCGTTGTCTGGCAAGCGGAAAGAAGGCTGAGCGCCAACAGGGCCCCAGCTATTCTAATGCGACTGCGCACGCCACCCTCTGCTTAATATCGAAGTCGTGCTTATATCACACCAAATACGATCATATGATGCAAGGGCGGCCGCATATGGCGTGCGAAATATATTTTGCACCACCCCGGCGCCACACCGCAGGTTGCGGCCGGCGCGCGCCTCGGCGGGCTGCTGCGGTTGCGGTCGATGTTCAGCGCGGGTGGAAACGCATGGGGCGTTCGGGACATCCCCGAACGCCTGCCCGAAGGCCTTGGCTCGCAAGGCGTCAGGAATAATGGCGGAGGGAGAGGGATTCGAACCCTCGATACCCTTTTGGGGTATACTCACTTTCCAGGCGAGCGCCTTCGACCACTCGGCCACCCCTCCGCAACGGCGGCGAACATAACCATCGGCCGCCCGCTGCGCAAGCCCTATGAGCGACCCATATCGTTGATCGCAAGCTGAGCCGTGAAGGAGAGCGCCGATGGTCGTGTTGCGCATACTGGGGGCGCTGTTCGTGGCGGCCGGGCTGGGGGCGCTGGCGTGGGACGCCACGCACGCGGAGGGCGGCTTCCGCCTGTCGGCGCTGGGGGAGCTGTGGTACGCGCTGTCGCCCGGCACGCTCGACCTGCTGCGCGCCGTCACCAGCCGCTATGTGGCGCCGGAGCTGTGGGACCCGGCCATCGTCTCGGTGCTGCTCCAGCCCGCCGTGCTGGTGCTGGGCGGGCTGGGCATCCTGCTGGTGCTGCTGGGGTCGCTGGGGCGGCGGCGCTCGCGCTGGGAGTGAGGGCTGTTCAGGCCGCGGCGGACTCAGGCGGCGGCGGGCAGGACGCCGGCCGGCTCCGTTTCCGCCGTGCGGCGGCTGGCCAGCCAGGCCCAGACCTTCTCGTGCAGGTGATAGGCGAAGGTGTTGCACAGCGGCTCAACCAGCGCGACGGTGCCGCCCACGGCGATGCTGCCCGTCAACAGGTAGCCGACCGTGAAGGCCACCGTGAAGTGCACGCACGCGAAGCTGAAAGTCTTGCTCATGGCCCGTCCCTCCATCGTCCTGTGGATGGAAATGTGGCCCGTTCCGGGCGCCCGGTCCAATCGCAAGTTCCGTGTGCAGCGATAGGTTCGGCCTATCGATGCCGCTTTACCCGACGGTGCGCACGAGGTCGGCCAGGGTGCGGCACAGCAGGTCGATGTCCTGGTCGCGCGACAGGCGGTGGTCGCCGTCCTTCACCAGGGTCACCCGCACGTCCGGCGATGCCAGCGCCTCGGCCAGACGCAGGCTGGTCTGCCAGGGCACGTCGGCGTCGGCCATGCCGTGCAGCAGCCGTACAGGGCCGGTGAAGCGCACGGGGTCCCCGCGCAGCAGCAGGTGGGCGCGCGCCTCCTCCACCAGCGTCCAGGTCACCGGCTTGGGATCGGGGAAGTACTGGGAGGGGCGGTACCACGCGCCCTCGCGCTGCATCAGGGCGCGGGTGGCGGGGTCGAGCGCGTCCCAGATCAGGTCCTCGGTGAAGTCGGGGGCGGACGCGATGCCGAGCAGCCCGGCCACCCGCTCCGGCCGGCGCTGCGCGGCCAGCGTCATGATCCAGCCGCCCATGGAGGAGCCGACGAGGATCTGCGGACCCTGCGTCACCTCGTCCAGCACGGTCAGCGCGTCGGCGGCCCAGGCGCCGATGGTGCCGTCCTCGAACCGGCCGCCGGAGGCGCCGTGGCCCTGGTAGTCGAACCGGGTGAAGGCGAGGCCCTGGCGGGCGGCCCAGGCCTCCAGCGCCACCGCCTTGGTGCCGGTCATGTCGGACATGAAGCCGCCCAGGAACATCACGCCGGGCGCGCCATCGGGCTTGCGGGCGGGGGTGTGACGATAGGCTATGGTGGCGTCGCCGCGGGTCAGGCTATGGTGCGCGCCGCCCGGGTCGGGCTGTGGTCCGGTCATGTCGGTTTCCCCATGTCCGTTCGTCAGGCCGGCCCCCGATGGAGCGGAACGAGAGCGCGGCTGCAGCATGGACGTCGATCCCCACCTTACCACCGGGCCACGGCCTGACAATGCGTCTGCGGCGTTCGGCGCCACCGCCACCCGCCCGGCGGTGGTGCTGCAGGTGCTGCCCACGCTGGTGACCGGCGGGGCCGAGCGCGGCTGCATCGACGTGGCCATCGGGCTGGCCGAGGCCGGCGCCGTGCCGCTGGTGGCCAGCCAGGGCGGACCCATGGTGCGCGAGTTGGACCGCGCGGGGATCAAGCACATCACGCTGCCGCTGGCCTCCAAGAACCCGCTGACCATCCGGCGCAACGCCAAGCGGCTGGAGCAGGTGATCCGCGAACACGGCGTGGACATCGTGCACGCCCGCTCCCGCGCGCCGGCGTGGAGTGCGTGGATGGCCTGCGGGCGCACCGGCGCGCATTTCATGACCACCTTCCACGCGCCCTACAACTTCAAGGGCGGGCTGAAGCGCTGGTACAATTCGGTGATGGCGCGCGGCGAGCGGGTGATCGCCATTTCCGAGTTCGTGCGCGACCACGTGCTGGCCAACTACGACGTCGACCCGGCGCGCGTGCGGCTGATCCACCGCTGCTACGACCCGTCCGTCTTCGCGCCGGAGCGCGTCAATTCGGCGCGGATCATCCAGCTGGCGAAGCAGTGGCGGCTGCCGGACGACCGGCCCGTCATCCTGCTGCCCGGCCGGCTGACCCGGTGGAAGGGGCAGATCGTGCTGATCGAGGCCCTGGAAAAGCTGGTGCGGACGCTGGGGCACAAGGACCTCTGCTGCCTGCTCGTCGGGTCCGACCAGGGGCGCAGCGGCTACCGGCAGGAGTTGGAGGAGCGCGCCAAGCGCGCCGGGCTGGAGGGCGTGGTGCGCCTGACCGGCGACTGCTCCGACATGGCCGCCGCCTACACGCTGGCGACCGTGGTGGTGTCGGCGTCCCGCGAGCCGGAGGCGTTCGGCCGCGTCATCGTCGAGGCGCAGGCCATGGGCAAGCCGGTGATCGTCACGTCCATCGGCGCCTACCGCGAGACGGTGATCCCCGGCGAGACCGCCTGGGTGGTGCCGCCGGACGACGCCGACGCGCTGGCCAAGGCGCTGGGCGAGGCGCTGGCGCTGAGCGACGCCGAACGCGCGGCCATCGGCGCGCACGCCCAGGCCTTCGTATCCCAGCGCTTCACCAAGGAGCGCATGGTGGCGGAGACGCTGGCGGTGTACGGGGAACTGCTGGGGGCGTGAGGCCGCCCCCAGGGCTGCCGTCACTGGCGGACACACCCGACGTCAAGCGCACGGTTGCGCAGGACATCGGCGACTTTGAGATGCGCCTGCGCCAGCGCCGCCAGTGTGGACGGCGTGACTGCCCTGTCGTTGGGCCGGGGATTGTTGCCTATCATGCGGCCTGCCCGATCCAGCATGGCCTCCGCAAGGCGCGCATGGCCGTCCGTCTTCTTGTGTAAGCTGCTACATTCTTCCTGCTTCTCGGCATTCGACATCTGCGCCGCGGCAATACCGAATGAAGAAAAAACCAGAAGTACAGCAACCGATACCAGCCGCATCATCGCCAGGATTGGCCTCCATGAGTTTCATGCCGCACAAATTTATTATGCGTCCAGGGCTTTACCCCCGTCAAATATATCCATCGGATAGTATGCTTTTCCGCTTCCTGTGCCGCCGCGCCGCGCTCCACGGTCGCCCCCACCGCTTCCGCGGCTTTGCTGATACCGCGCATGACTCGTGCGGCGGCGGGCATGCTTGACAGCCCGGTTCATATATTTAGAGTCCCGCATCCCGACTGAGTCGGGACACGCAAACTTACGGAAAACGGTGATACCGGTGTCGTCCAACATTGCCATTACGCTGCCCGACGGCAGCGTGCGCGAATTCGACGGGCCGGTCACGGGGGCAGACGTTGCCGCCGCGATCGGGGCCCGGCTGGCCAAGGATGCGCTTGCCGTCAAGATCGACGGCGCGGTGAAGGACCTCACCACGACTATCACTGCGAACGCGAAGATCGAGATCGTCACGCGCAGTCATCCGGACGCGCTGGAGGTGATCCGCCACGACGCCGCCCACGTGCTGGCCGAGGCCGTGCAGGAGTTGTATCCGGGCACGCAGGTCACCATCGGGCCGGCCATATCCAACGGCTTCTATTACGACTTCGCGCGCGAGCAGCCCTTCACGCCCGACGATCTGGAGAAGATCGAGGCGAAGATGCGCGAGATCGTCCAGCGCAACGCCGCCATCGTGCGCGAGGAGTGGAGCCGCAACGACGCCGTCGAGTACTTCAAGAAGATCGGCGAACACTACAAGGCCGAACTGGTCGAGGCGATTCCCGAGGACCAGGTCATCAGCGTCTACCGCCAGGGCGACTGGCTGGACCTGTGCCGCGGCCCGCACGCGCCCACCACGGGCAAGGTCGGCACCGCCTTCAAGCTGATGAAGGTGGCCGGCGCCTATTGGCGCGGCGACAGCCGCAACCCGATGCTGCAGCGCATCTACGGCACGGCGTGGCGTGACGAGAAGGAGCTGAAGGCCTACCTGACCCAGCTGGAGGAGGCGGAGAAGCGCGACCACCGCCGCCTGGGCAAGGAGATGGACCTCTTCCACACGCAGGAGGAGGCGGCCGGGTCCGTGTTCTGGCACCCCAAGGGCTGGACGCTGTACCGCACCCTGGAGAACTACATCCGCGCCAAGCTGGAGCGCGCCGGATACCTGGAGGTGAAGACGCCGCAGCTGATCGACAGCTCGCTGTTCAAGGCGTCGGGCCACTGGGACATGTACGGCGACAACATGTTCAAGGTGGAGGCGGACGAGGGCAAGAAGTTCCTGGGCATCAAGCCGATGAACTGCCCCGGCCACGTGCAGATCTTCAACAACGACCTGCGCTCCTACCGCGACCTGCCGATGCGTCTGGCCGAGTTCGG
>NZ_DASPMG010000322.1:0-13537 GCF_035627195.1 Azospirillum sp. | reverse complement strand
AAGCCTACGCCGACGCCGGCGCCACCCTGGCGCCCGACGCGGCGGCGGCGCTGGCCGACGCCGACATCGTGCTGAAGGTGCAGCGCCCGCTGCTGGCGGGTGAGGGCGAGGCGGACGAGCTGGCGCTCATCAAGCGCGGTGCCATGCTGTTCGCCATCCTCAACCCCCACGACAGCCGCGACGCGGTGAAGGCCTACGCCGACGCCGGCGTCAACGCGTTCGCCATGGAATTCATGCCGCGCATCACCCGCGCGCAGGTCATGGACGTGCTGTCCTCCCAGGCCAACCTCGCCGGCTACAAGGCCGTCGTCGACGCGGCGTCGGAGTTCGCGCGGCCCTTCCCGATGATGATGACCGCCGCCGGCACCGTGCCGCCGGCCAAGGCCTTCATCATGGGCGTGGGCGTCGCCGGCCTGCAGGCCATCGCCACGGCCAAGCGCCTGGGCGCCATCGTCTCGGCCACCGACGTGCGTCCGGCGGTGAAGGAGCAGGTGCAGTCGCTGGGCGGCAGCTTCGTCGCCGTCGAGAACGACGAGTTCAAGCAGGCCGAGACGGCCGGCGGCTACGCCAAGGAGATGTCGGACGACTACAAGCGCCAGCAGGCCGCCTTGGTCGCCGAGCACATCAAGAAGCAGGACATCGTCATAACCACCGCACTGATCCCCGGCCGCAAGGCCCCGGTGCTGGTGACGGCCGAGCACGTGGCCTCCATGAAGCCCGGCTCGGTCATCGTCGATCTGGCGGTGGAGCGCGGTGGCAACGTCGAGGGCTCCAAGCCCGGCGAGGTGGTGAAGACGGCCAACGGCGTCACCATCGTCGGCCACACCAATTACCCGAGCCGCGTGGCGGTCGACGCCTCGCTGCTCTACGCCAAGAACCTGCTGGCCCTGCTCCAGTCGCTGCACGACAAGGAGAAGGGCGTGGCCGTGAACTGGGACGACGAGATCGTCAAGGCCATTGCGCTGACCCGCGACGGCCAGGTCGTCCACCCGGCCTTCCAGTCCGCCTGAGGAGACACTCCCCATGGACCAGACCCAACTGGCTAACCGCATCGCCGAGCTGAAGGCGAACCTCGCGGTGCTGTCGCAACAGGCGGATTCGCTGGCGGCGCAGCTGGCGACCAAGGCCGGCCCCGCCGCCGAGGCCGCCGGCCACGGCGACTTCTTCATCACCGGCCTGACCGTCTTCGTGCTGGCCTGCTTCGTCGGCTACTACGTGGTGTGGCGCGTCACCCCGGCGCTGCACTCGCCGCTCATGGCCGTCACCAACGCCGTCTCCTCGGTCATCATCGTCGGCGCGCTGATCGCCGCCGGCCCGATGGGCTTCGGCTTTTCCAAGGTCATGGGCTTCCTGGCCGTGATCCTCGCCTCGGTGAACATCTTCGGCGGCTTCCTGGTCACCCAGCGCATGCTGAGCATGTTCAAGAAGAAGGGCAAGTAAGATGGAAGCGCTTTCGGCCCTCCTCTATCTGGTAGCGTCGGTCTGCTTCATCATGGCGCTGCGCGGCCTGTCCAGCCCCGAGACCTCGCGGCAGGGCAACATCTACGGCATGGTCGGCATGACCATCGCCATCATCACCACGCTGGCCCTGCCGGTGGTGCAGTCCTACTGGATGATCGTGCTGGGCATCGCCATCGGCGGCGCCATCGGCTACCTCGTCGCCAAGCGCATCGAGATGACGGCGCTGCCGCAGCTGGTCGCCGCCTTCCACTCGCTGGTCGGTCTGGCCGCCGTGTTCGTGGCGCTGGCCGCCTACTACGCACCGGAGGCCTACGGCATCGGCATCCGCGGCGCCATCGCCAAGGGCTCGCTGATCGAGATGGCGCTGGGCACCGCCATCGGCGCCATCACCTTCACCGGCTCCATCGTGGCGTTCGCCAAGCTGCAGGGCCTGGTCACCGGCAAGCCGCTGGTCTTCCCCTACCAGCACCACCTGAACGCGGCGCTGGGCGTGCTGACCATCCTGTTCATCGTCTGGCTGGTGCAGTCCAACAGCGACGCCGCGCTGTGGCTGATCATCCTGCTGGCGCTGGCGCTGGGCTTCCTGCTGATCCTGCCGATCGGCGGCGCCGACATGCCGGTGGTCATCTCCATGCTGAACAGCTACTCCGGCTGGGCGGCGGCGGGCATCGGCTTCACGCTGCAGAACAACCTGCTGATCATCACCGGCGCGCTGGTCGGCTCCTCGGGTGCGATCCTGTCCTACATCATGTGCAAGGGCATGAACCGCTCGATCTTCAACGTCATCCTCGGCGGCTTCGGCGGCGAGACGGCGGGTGCGGCGGCCGGCGGTGGCGGCGAGCGCGGGACGGTCAAGGCCGGCTCGCCGGAGGACGCGGCCTACATCATGAAGAACGCCCAGTCGGTGATCATCGTCCCCGGCTACGGCATGGCGGTGGCGCAGGCGCAGCACGCGCTGCGCGAGATGGCCGACCTGCTGAAGAAGGAAGGCGTGGACGTCAAGTACGCCATCCACCCGGTGGCGGGCCGCATGCCCGGCCACATGAACGTGCTGCTGGCCGAGGCCAACGTGCCCTACGACGAGGTGTTCGAGCTGGAAGACATCAACCGCGACTTCAACTCCGCGGACGTGGCCTTCGTGATCGGCGCCAACGACGTGACCAACCCGGCGGCCAAGACCGACCCGGCCAGCCCGATCTACGGCATGCCGATCCTGGACGTGGAGAAGGCCAAGACGGTGTTCTTCATCAAGCGTTCCATGGCGTCCGGCTACGCCGGCGTGGAGAACGAGCTGTTCTTCCGCCCCAACACCATGATGCTCTTCGGCGACGCCAAGAAGGTCACCGAGGAAGTCGTCAAGTCGATGGACCACTGAGCGTGACGGGCCGCGAGGGGACGCCGTCCCCTCGCGCTCCCCTGGCAAGGGCCGGTGGGCCCTTGCATCCCGGCACATCAGGCTGCTTTGGCGAAGCCCCGGGCGGCGCGCAGAGCGGCGAGCGCGGCGGCGATGTGTTCCGGATGCCGCGAGGCGTGTTCGATCTCGTAGGCATAAGGGCGGTCGTCGGGACCGTAGTGGATGACCAGATCCTCCCCGGCATCCTCGCCGCCGACGGCGTCGGCGTGCGCGTCACCCTCCGGCCAGGGCCGGATTTCCACGTACAGCGTGTCCGTGTCCGGGTAGTAGCGGACGAAGTCGCTTTCGCTTCCGGAGTTCAGGTCACTCATGGCTTGAAGGTCCGGTCCAGGAACGCGTTGTGCACGGTTTCGCCGTCCTCCAGAACGACGACGCGAAGCCATCGGTTCAGCCGCGGCACATATCCCCAATATCGCATGCGGCCGTCGGCCTGTCTCAGCATTTTGGTCGGGGAAGCGATCACGGCAAGGATCTCGTCGGGCGTGAAACGCTGACGATCCGGGCGCGATGTGACCTCCTGGTCGAAATAGACCGATCGCCAGAACGGCGGCGGCGGAAGCCTGATCATCACCGTTTCTTGTCGAACGCCTTGTCGAGCTTCTCTTCCAATTCCTCGACGACCATCTCGCCCTTGCGCTGAAGCACGGCGATGGCCGGGGCCATGATCTGCGCGGTGGTGCAGCCGGCGGCGATGGTCGCCACCAGCAGCGGCACCGCCAGCACCGAGGCCGAACCGGCGGCAGCACCCGCTCCCGCACCGCCCGTGGCGATGATGTAGGCGCTGCCGGCCAGCACCGCCGCCGTGCCGGCGATGGCGCCGCCGGTCATGCAGGCGAAGCCGGCGTATTCGGCGTCCGTCATGCCGGTGGCCTTTCCCGCCCGCGCGGAATCGGCGGCGTGCGCCGGCAGGGCCGCTGCGGCAAGCAGCGTGGCAAGGACGAGGGCGCGCAGGGGCAGCCGCATGGCGTTCCGTCTCCCGGTCGGGGGCAGGGGCAGCTTTGACCGTACCCCAACGGCGGGCTTCACGCCAAGCGTTGGGGTTACCCCTTCTTCATTCCGAAGCAGTGCGCCGGCCCCGGGAAGCGGCGCGCCCGCACGTCGGCGGCGTACTGTTCGGCCGCGTGCGACACCGCCTTGCCCAGGTCGGCGTAGCGCTTGACGAACTTCGGCGTGAATTCGGCGAACAGGCCCAGCAGGTCGTCGCTGACCAGAACCTGCCCGTCGCAGGCGGGCGAGGCGCCGATGCCGATGGTGGGGATGGGGAGTTCGGCGGTGATGGCGCGGGCCAGCGGCTCCACCGTGCCCT
The DNA here is from genome assembly GCF_035627195.1 of Azospirillum sp. GTDB lineage: Bacteria > Pseudomonadota > Alphaproteobacteria > Azospirillales > Azospirillaceae > Azospirillum. The sequence continues at coordinate 9,356 of NZ_DASPMG010000322.1, read as the reverse complement.
CGATCACCACGGCGAAGGCCCCGGCGTCGGAAATCGCATGGGCGTCGGCGCGGATGCGCGCGGCCACCGCGTCGTCACGGCCCACCGCCCTGTAGCCGCCCAGGCTGTTGACCGACTGCGGCATCAGCCCGACGTGGCCCAGCACCGGGATGCCGCGCGCCGCCAGGAAGGCCACCGTTTCGGCCATCTCCAGCCCGCCTTCCAGCTTCACCGCCTGCGCGCCGGTCTCCGCCATCACGCGGGCGGCGTTGCGGAAGGCCTGCTGCGGCGATTCCTGGTAGCTGCCGAAGGGCAGGTCGATGACCACGCAGGCGCGGCTGGAGCCGCGCACCACGGCCGCGCCATGGGCGATCATCAAATCCAGCGTGACGGGCAGGGTGCTGTCGAAGCCATACACCACCATGCCCAGCGAGTCGCCGACCAGCAGCAGGTCGGTGTGCGCGTCCAGCAGCCGCGCCATGGGCGCGGTGTAGGCGGTGAGGCAGACGATCGGTTCACCGCCCTTGCGGGCGCGCAGTTCGGGCGCGGTGATGCGCCGGACGTCCGTGGTGGCGCTCACCCGGTCCTCCGCTGAACGACGTTGAAAAGGAAAGGGCACAAACGCCAAAACCGCCCACGCGCAAGCGCGGGGCGGCGGCGAAACGTCTCAGGATCGCCGGCGCGTCAGGACGCGCCCGGCACCTGCCCGGCGACTAGTAGCCCTCGCGCTCCATGCGCTTGCGCAGAAGCTTGCGGGTGCGGCGCACCGCCTCCGCCTTCTCGCGCGCACGCTTCTCCGAGGGCTTCTCGTAGTTCCGGCGCAGCTTCATTTCCCGGAAAATGCCCTCGCGCTGCATCTTCTTCTTCAGCGCGCGGAGGGCCTGATCGACGTTGTTGTCACGGACCAGAACTTGCACGGTTGACCGTCACCCCTTCTAGGCAGCCCCAGGCTGGGGCCGGCATTTTGGAAAAGCAATGAAGGGGATGCGCAGCCGGGCGCACCCCTCTGAGTGGCCGTTGTGTACCACGCTTCGATGCCGATGGGAAGACCTTGCGACGTTCGGGGCGCAAAAGCGTCACCGGCGCGGTTGCCGGGGCCGGGGAATCTCCCAGATAATGGGCTATGGCCCTTCTCAAGATCGCCCGCATGGGGCACCCGGTGCTGCGCACCCCGGCGGAGCCGGTGCGCGATCCGACCGACCCGGAGATCCGGCGCTTCGCCGCCGACATGATCGAGACGATGATCGACGCGCCGGGCGTGGGCCTTGCCGCACCGCAGGTGCACAGCGGCCTGCGCATGGTGGTGTTCCGCGTTCCGGCCGACCGCGCGGGCGGCGAATCGGTGCCGCAGACGGTGCTGATCAACCCGGTGGTCGAGCCGCTGGACGACGAGACGGAACTGGGCTGGGAAGGTTGCCTGTCGATTCCCGGCATGCGCGGGCTGGTGCCGCGCTTCACCCGCATCCGCTACCGCGGCGTCGGCCTGGACGGCGAGCCCATCGAGCGCGAGGCGGAGGGGTTCCACGCCCGCGTCGTGCAGCACGAGGTCGACCACCTGGACGGCGTCCTCTATATCGATCGCATGGACGACCTGCGCCTGCTGGCCTTCAACGAGGAGGCGCACCACGTGCAGGCTCTGCTGTCGGAGCCTGAAGGGGAGGGGGAATGACGATGGACACGAACACGGCGCCCGAATCGGGCGGCCCCGAATCGGCCGGTTATGAATCGCCCATGGACGCGATTCGGGACGAGATTCTGCTGTCGACCCTGCCGAACGTCGTGTTCGACGGCTGGAGCGACCTGGCGCTGCGCGACGGTGCCCGCATGGCCGGCCACGACACGGTGATGGCGCACCGCGCCTTCCCCGGCGGTGTGCCCGAGCTGGTCGAGCATTTCGGCAACTGGACCGACCGCCGCATGCTGGAGGAGATGGAGAAGCACCCGCTGTCCGAAATGCGGACGGGCGAGCGCATCCGCCTCGCCGTGCGCACGCATTTCGAGGTGCTGGAACTGCACCGGGAGGCCAAGCGGCGTCTGCTCGCCTACCTCGCCATGCCGCAGAACGTGGCGTTGGGCCTGCGCATGCTCTACCGCACGGTGGACGCCATGTGGTTCGCCGCCGGCGACACCGCCACCGACTTCAACCACTACACCAAGCGCGCCATGCTGGCCGCCGTGCTCAGCGCCACCACCTTCTACTGGCTGGACGACCAGTCGGAAGGGCACGAGGACACCTGGGCCTTCCTGGACCGCCGCCTGGCGGATGTGATGACGGTGGGGCAGACCACGGCCCGCCTGGGCGGCATCGGCCGGCTGCTGACCCACCTGCCGAACCCCGTGCGCTTCGCCCGCCAGATCCGCCAGCGCACCGGCTCGGCCCAGGCCAACAACGCGACGATCCACATGGCGGAGAACATCTAGGCGGGGGAGGGAGCCTTCTTCTTCCGCTTCGGCTTGGCCGTCGCCCGCGCCCGCAACGCCGCTTCGAAGGCGGGGCGGGCCCAGGCGAGCATCTCCTCGCCGTCGTCCAGCGTCGAATCGGGGGCACGGTAATACGGCATCCGCATCGGCTTGTCGGGGAAGGGCGCGAACTGCGGCAGCCCTTCGGCCTCGTACGCCGGCAGCGTGCGTTCGTCGGTGCGGAAGTACAGGGTGTCGTCGGAAATCAGCGCGAACATCACGCCGTCCAGGTACACGCCCCAGCCGCCGAACATGCGCCGGGCGCGGACGTCGCCCATGGGGGCCAGGAACTCGCAGACGAGGTCGGCGAATTCCCCGGCCATCGGCGCCTCACTTCTTCCGGAAGGCGTCCAGGGTGACGACTTCGCCGCGCTTCGGCTCCTCGTCGCTGCCCTTCTCGGCCTTGGCGTCGGACTTGACGATCTTCGGCTTCGCCTCGGCCGCGTCGGCGGGGCGCGAGGGCAGGGCGGCGATCTCGGCCGATTCGACCGATTCGGCCGGGGCGGTGGGCTGGAACTGCAGCGCGAAGTTCACCGACGGGTCGGCGAATGTGGTGATCGCCGCGTAGGGGATGACGAGGCGCTCGTGCACGTTGTTGAAGCTCAACGTCACGGCGAAGCCGTCGTCCTCCACCTCCAGCCCGTAGAACTGGAACTGCAGGACGATCGTCATCTCGTTCGGATACTGCGCGCGCAGGTAATCCGGGATCTCGACGCCGGGATAGGAGGAGCGGAAGGTCAGGTAGAAGTGGTGGTTGCCGGGCAGTCCGCGCTCGGCCACTTCCTTCATCGCCTCGCGGACGACGCCCCGGAGGGCGGTTTCGACCATCCTGTCATACCGCAACTGCTCTTTCGCCATTGGGCGACCGTCTCCCCCGGAATGAAGTGCGGGCCTTCTGTTGCTAGGCGGCCCGCGGCCCCACCTTCAGGTGCTACCCCTCAGGGATTTAGGTTTGGTCACCTTAACCGCGGTTAGGCGGCGACGGCGACCGGAGCAACGTTGTCGTTGGCAACTATTGCAATGGCCCGATAACGGCGGAACCATGCCGAGCGAAAACCCTGCCTTTACCACGCGCGTCGATCCTATTTCGCCCCCATCGGCCCGTTCCCCTGTCCCCCAGCGAAGGTCAGGCGGGTGAATGGTGGAGGCGCCGGGTACCGCCCCCGGGTCCGCAACGCTTATTCCACAGAGCGTTTATCGCCATAGTCGGTGCGACCGACGACCCCAATATAGGCATTTCCGCAGCGCGATGAAAGGGGAGTAACACGGGAAAAGCGCCCTATGGCCTAGCACTGGCGTCCGCGCTAGAGTGCGGCACCCAAGATGCTGGAGCACCCATGCCGATCACGCCCGATCAGCGCGCCGAGATCGATCGTCAGCGCGCGACCAATTTCGAGACCCGCCGCGCCACCGTCCCGGCGCTGGAAGAGATCCTGTACGAGCCGATCGAGGTGCTCGACCACGGGTTCGTCCGGGTCATCGACTACATGGGCGACGACGCCGCGGTGGTCCAGGCGGCCCGCGTGTCGTACGGCAAGGGCACCAAGAAGGTCAGCGAGGACGCCGGCCTCATCAAGTACCTGATGCGCCACCGCCACTCGACGCCGTTCGAGATGTGCGAGATCAAGTTCCACGTGAAGCTGCCGATCTTCGTGGCGCGCCAGTGGATCCGCCATCGCACGGCCAACGTCAACGAGTACTCCGCGCGTTACTCGATCCTCGACCGCGAGTTCTACGTGCCGGCGCCGGAGCATCTGGGGGCGCAGTCCACCAACAACCGTCAGGGCCGCGGCGACGTTCTGGAGGGCGAGGAGGCCGCGCGCGTCCTGAAGATCCTGCGCGACGACGCCGAGACCTGCTACGCGCACTATGAGGAGCTGCTGAACGCCCGCGAGGACGGCTCCACCATCGACGAGTCCCGCCAGGGTCTGGCGCGCGAGTTGGCGCGCATGAACCTGCCGCTGAACTACTACACGCAGTGGTACTGGAAGGTCGACCTGCACAACCTGCTGCACTTCCTGTCGCTGCGCGCCGACACCCACGCCCAGTACGAGATCCGCGTCTACGCCGAGGCGATGCTGGACGTGGTGAAGCGCTGGGTCCCGGCGGTGTACGAGTCCTTCACCGAATACCGCATGGGTGGGGCGCACCTGTCGCGCACCGGCCTGGAGATCGTGAAGCGCATGCTGGCCGGCGAGCCGGTCACCCAGGAGACCAGCGGCCTGTCCAAGCGCGAATGGCGCGAACTGATGGAGTCGCTCGGGCGCGAGGGGTGAGCGAACCTTCCCTCGAATCCCTGCTCGCCGCTGCCGCCGAACGGCGGGATGAACGGCTGTACCGGCGGGCGCTCGCGCTGGCGCCGGACAGCATGCCGGCCTTCGCCAACCGGGGCGTGCTGCTGCGCGCGCTGGGGCGGCGGGAGGAGGCCGTGGCGTGCTACCGGCGCGCGCTGCGGCTCGATCCAGGCAACTGGGTCCACCCCTACAACCTGGGCAACGCGCTGGCCGAGCTGAACCGGCTGGAGGAAGCCGACGCCGCCTACCGAGCCGCGCTGGCCTGCGACCCGGCGCGGGCCGAGGTGCTGGCCAACCGCGCCACCAAGGCACTGGCCCAGCAGGCGCGGGTGGAGGCGGCGGCGCGCGACCTCCGCCGGGCCGTGCGGCTGCATCCGGGGGCGGACGCCTTGCACTCCATGCACCTGTACCTGCTGCAGTACGTGCCCGGCCCGTCGGCGCGTACGGTGGCGCAGGCGCACGCCGACTGGGGCGTACGGCATCCCGACCCGCCGCCGCCCACGGTGGCCGCACCGGCGCCGCGGCTCAAGGTGGGGTTCGTCTCGCCGGACTTCCGGGCGCACCCCGTGGGCTTCTTCCTGGAACCGGTGCTGGCGCACCTCGACCGTGCCGGGTTCGAGGCGACCTGCTACGCCCACACCGCCAACCCGGACTGGAAGACCGAGCGGCTGCAACGGCTGTCCGACCGCTGGGTGTGGACGACCGGCCTGGACGACCGCGCGCTGGAGCGGCAGATCCGCGCCGACGGCATCCACGTGCTGATCGACCTTGCCGGCCACACCTTCGGCAACCGGCTGGCGGTGTTCGCGCGCCGGCCGGCACCGGTGCAGGCGACCTGGGCCGGCTACGTCGGCACCACCGGCCTGCCGGCCATGGACTACCTGATCTCCGACGCCCGCCAGAGCCCGCCCGGCGCCGAATCGCTGGCCACCGAGGCCATCGTGCGGCTGCCCGACGCCTATGTGGTGTGGGGACCGCCGGAGGACGCGCCGGAGCCGGCACCGCCGCCGCTGCTGGCGCGCGGCCATCCGACCTTCGGCTCCTTCAACACGCTGCTGAAGCTGAACGGCGCCACGGCGGAGCTGTGGGCGCGGCTGCTGGTCGCCGTCCCCGGCGCCCGGCTGCTGCTGCGCACGCCGCAGCTGGAGGACGCCGGCACGCGGGAGCGGGTGCGGGCGCTGTTCGCCGCGCGCGGAGTCGATCCGGCGCGCCTCGACCTGCGGGGCGGATTGCCGCACCGGGAGTTCCTGGCGGCCTACGCCGACGTCGACGTGGCGCTCGACCCGTTCCCCTATTCCGGCGGGCTGACGACGCTGGAAGCGCTGTGGATGGGCGTGCCGGTGGTGACGCGGGGCGGCGAGCGGTTCTGTTCGCGCCACTCCACCACCCATCTGACCTCCGCCGGGCTGGAAGACCTCATCGCCGACGGCGCGGACACCTACGTCGCCACGGCCGCCGGGCTGGCCGCCGATCCGGCGCGGCTGGCGGACTTGCGGGCGGGTCTGCGGGCGCGGCTGCGCGCCTCGCCGGCCTGCGACGCCGCCCGCTTCACCCGTGGCCTCGAGTCGGCCCTGCGCTTCCTGTGGCAGCGCCACGCCGCCGGGCAGCCGCCGGCCGGCTTCTCTCTGACCTTCGGCTGATCCACGCCGGGCCGCCGCGTGGGCTAGGCTCGCCAGCATAGAAGCATATGGGGGAACGGATGGACGACGAACGCTACCGGCGCGGCCTTGCCAAGCTGAAGGAGGTCGATGGCGAGGCCGGCGAACGCGTGGTTGCGGCCATGCAGGACATCGCCCCGGATTTCGCCCGGCTGATGGTCGAATACCCCTTCGGCGACGTCTATTCGCGCCCCGGTCTGGACCTGCGCAGCCGGGAGATCGCCACCATCGCGGCGCTGGCCGCCATGGGCACCTGCGCGCCGCAACTGGCGGTGCACGTCAACGCCGCGCTGAACGTCGGCGTGACGCGGGAGGAGATCGTGGAGATCATGATCCACCTCTCCATCTACGCCGGCTTCCCGGCCACCGTGAACGGCCTCGCCATCGCGAAGCAGGTGTTCGCGGAGCGGGACCGCGACGCCCCGCTGTGATCCTTTAGCCCTGGCCGGTCCCGGCGTGCTCGGCCTCGCGCGCGTCGGTGGCCCACAGCATGCCCAGGATGACGCCCTTGCAGCGCGGCAGCAGCGCCAGCACAAGCGCCAGGGCCAGCGCCGGCCACAGCGTCATGTGCAGCCACATGGGCGGCTGCCAGCTCTGCTCGGCGCTCAGCGCCATCGGCACGACGATGTGGCCGACGATGAAGATGGTCATCCACGGCGGCGCGTCGTCGGCGCGCAGGTGCCCGTACGCCTCGCCGCACTGGTCGCAGCGGTCGACGACCTTCAGGTAGCGGTGCAGCAGGCGTCCCCGCCCGCAGCAGGGGCAGGTCTGCGCAAGGCCGCGCAGCGCCGCGGTCAGCTTGGACCGGCCTTCGATCGGTGCAGAAGCCATCTCTCTCCCTCGCGGCGTGCCGTTCGGCGTCGCCAGTTTTGTTCGTAATCCAACTATGTAGTGCGATCCGGCGGGTTCCGCACCTCCTCCAGCTTGCGGGCGATGTTTTCCAGCCGCATCTGGAGTTCGTGCGCGCACAGCGCGTGCCCGCCGGCGCGTGCCTCGCCGGCCACGTAGTCCAAGGCGGCCTCCAGTTCGCGGATGCGCGCGTCGCGCGGGTCGTCGGGCATGGTTTCTCCTATGGCAGGCATGCCGCCGCGTGCCTTGACGGCGCGGGTGGCGCCGTCTACGGCATGGTCTAGATAGTCGTGCACCGGACAAGACCGAACAAGAGGGGTGGAGCCATGTGGAAGTCGCGCGCTGTTCTGGCGGCCATGATGGGTGTGGCGCTCAGCGCGCCGGCCCTGGCGCAGACGAAGACCGTCGCCATCACCGCCATCGTCGAGCATCCGGCGCTGGACGCCACGCGCGACGGCGTCATCGACGCGCTGAAGGCCGCCGGCTTCACCCCCGGCGAGAACCTGAAGGTCGAGTATCAGAGCGCGCAGGGCAACCCGGCGACCGCCGCCCAGATCGCCCGCCAGTTCGTCGGCGCCCGCCCGGACGTGATCGTGCCGATCTCCACGCCCTCGGCGCAGGCCGTGGTGGCGGCCACCCGCGACATCCCGGTGGTGTTCACCGCCGTCACCGACCCGGTCAGCGCCCAGCTGGTGCGCAGCATGGACAAGCCCGGCGCCAACGTCACCGGCGTCTCCGACATGGCGCCGGTGGGCGAGCACGTCGCCCTGATCCAGGAGATCGTGCCGGGCGCCAAGCGCCTGGGCGTGGTCTTCAACCCCGGCGAGCCGAACTCGGTCGCCATGGTCAACGTGCTGAAGGAAGAGGCGGCCAAGCGCGGCTTGACCGTGGTCAACGCCGCCGCCAACAAGTCGGCCGACGTTCAGACCGCCGCGCGCAGCCTCGTCGGCAAGGCCGACGCGATCTACGTGCCGCTGGACAACACGGTGGTCTCGGCCCTGGAAGGGCTGCTGGCGGTGGGCGCGCAGGCCAAGCTGCCGGTCTTCTCCGCCGACACGGACAGCGTCGTGCGCGGCACGGTGGCCAGCCTGGGCTTCGACTACCGTCAGGTCGGCCGCCAGACCGGCGAGGTCGTCGTGCGCGTGCTGAAGGGCGAGAAGCCGGGCGACCTGCCGGCGACCTACGCCCGCGGCACCGACCTGTTCATCAACCCCAAGGCCGCGGCGGCCATGGGCGTCACCATCCCCGACGCGGTGGCCAAGCGCGCCACGAAGACCGTCGGGCAGTAAGGGACCGACAAAGTATGGGACCGGCAAAGGGATGATGCGGTGAGCGACGTAGCCTTCTTCGGCGCGGTCGAGATCGGCCTCGTCTACGCGCTGGTAGCGCTGGGCGTCTACCTGTCGTTCCGGGTGCTCGACTTCCCGGACCTGACGGTGGACGGCTCCTTCCCGCTGGGGGCCGCCGTGGCGGCGACGTGGATCGTCTCCGGTGGCAACCCGTGGCTGGGCAGCCTCGTCGCCATGCTGGCGGGGGCGGGGGCCGGGCTGGTCACGGCGATGCTCAACGTGCGCTTCCGCATCCTGCACCTGCTGGCCTCCATCCTCACCATGATCGCGCTGTTCTCCATCAACCTGCGCGTCATGGGCCGGCCGAACGTCGCCATCCTGATGCAGGACACGGTGCTGACGCCGTTCTATGGGCTGGGATTGCCGGACCACATCGTGCGGCCGCTGGTCGTCGGCGTGGTGGCGCTCATTGTCGTGGCGCTGCTGGCGTGGTTCCTGACCAGCGAGTTCGGGCTGGCCATGCGCGCCACCGGCGTCAACGCCCGCATGGCCCGCGCCCAGGGCGTGGAGACCGACGGCCACATCTACTTCGGCATCGCGCTGTCCAACGCCCTGGTGGCGCTGGCCGGCGCCCTGTTCGCGCAGACCAACGGCTTCGCCGACGTCACCACCGGCATCGGCACCATCGTCGTCGGGCTGGCGGCGGTGATCGTCGGCGAGACGCTGGTCCCCTTGCGCGGGCTGCTGGGGGCGCTGATCGGCTGCGTCATCGGCTCCATCCTCTACCGGCTGGCGGTGCAGCTGGCGCTGTCCGCCGACGTGGTCGG
>NZ_DASPMG010000321.1:0-2275 GCF_035627195.1 Azospirillum sp. | reverse complement strand
CTGCCGCGGATGGCGAGGTCGTACCCCTCCTTGATGATATCGACCCGCCGGTCGTCCAGGCTCAGGTCCAGCGACAGGTCGGGGTACAGGCTCAGAAAGCCGGCGATCCGCGACGACAGGCAGGTCAGGGTCAGCGTCATCGGCGCCGTGACGCGCAGCAGGCCGCCGGGCGCGTGCTGGAGAGGCCCCAGCGCGTTGTCGGCCTCCGCAAGGTCGTCCAGGACGCGGGCAACCTGCTCGTAATAGCGCGACCCGGCTTCGGTGAGGCTCATCCGCCGGGTGGTGCGGTTGAGGAGCCGCACGCCCAGATGGGCTTCCAACTCGCCGATGTTCTTGCTGACCGCCGCCGGAGACAGGCGCAGCCGGCGGGACGCTTCGGCGAAGCTCCCCAACTCGACGACCGTCCGGAAGACGCCCAGGGCGGTAAACCGATCCATGATCATTCACTCTGGGTGAAGGGTATCGCCGCACAACGATAGATTATCGTGCGCGCGGAAAGCAATTAGCCTGTGCGGTGAGGCCGTCGCCTGGTCGCGTCCGTCAAGCAGGTGTAAATTCGGGTGTGACTTGAGGTGGCCATCGGTCAGGCGGCCTTGGGTGGAATCTGGGCTGGATTGGGCTCGGCGAGCGGGGTGTAGAGTTCGGCCATCGCCTCGACCTGCATGTAGCGGTGCTGGAGCTGCCACTCATCGTTTTGCTCGAGCAACACCGCGCCGATGAGGCGGATGATCGACGCCTCGTTGGGGAAGATGCCCACCACGTCGGCGCGCCGTTTCACCTCCTTGTTCAGGCGTTCCAGTGGGTTGGTGCTGTGCAGCTTGGCCCGGTGCTGGGTCGGGAAGCTCATGTAGGCCAGCACGTCGGCCTCACTCTCGTCCATCAGCGCCGCCAGCTTCGGCCAGCGCTCGCGCAGCTGGTCGGCAACATGGCGCCAGGTCTGCCGGGCCGCCTCGGCATCGGGCTGAAGGAAGGCTTGGCGAAGGGCGGCCGCCACCATGGTGTGCTGGCCCTTGGGCACGTGCGCCAAGGCGTTGCGGATCCAATGGACCCGGCAGCGTTGCCAGGTTGCCTTGAGCACCCGGGTGATCGCCAACTTGAGCCCCTCGTGGGCATCCGAGATCACCAGCTTCACGCCCTTCAGCCCGCGGCGCACCAGGCTCTTCAGGAAACTCGACCAGAACGGCTCGGCCTCGGACGGGCCGATGCTCAGCCCGATGATCTCGCGCCGCCCCTCGGTGTCCACGGCCACGGCGATTATGGCGGCGACCGAGACGATGCGACCGCCCTCGCGGACCTTGAGGTAGGTGGCGTCCAGCCACAGGTACGGCCACTCGCCCTCCAGCGGGCGCTCGAGGAAGGCGTTCACGCGCTCGTCGATGTCCTTGCACAGCTTGGAGACCTGGCTCTTCGAGATGCCGCTCAGCCCCATCGCCTGCACCAGCTCATCGACACGCCGGGTGGAGACCCGCCGATCCAGGCTTCCTGGATGACGGCGACCAGGGCGCGCTCGGCGGTCTTGCGCGGCTCCAGGAAGGGCGGGAAGTACGAGCCCTGGCGCAGCTTGGGGATGCGCAGCTGCAAGGGGCCGAGGCGGGTGTCCAGGGTGCGGTCCCGGTAGCCGTTGCGGTAGTTCAGCCGCTCGGCCGAGCGCTCATGCCGGCTGGCGCCGATCAGGCCCTCGACGTCGGCCTCCATCAGGATCTGCAGGACGGCTTCGGCGACGGTGCGCAGGAAGTCGCCGTCGCCGCTCTTCGCAAGCAGCTCACTCAATGTCATTGTGTCCTCGGTCATCGGGGTCTCCGTCGGACTGGGAATGAAGTGTCGCAACTCCACTCTAGCCCGCCGACCCGATGGCCACCTCAAGCGCTGCCGTGGGTAGACCTTTTCCCACCGACGATCAGTGGCGAATTTCCACCACCTCCGTGGACGCTAACCGCCGCGCCGGCCTGAACCACCAGATCTCCATCTTCACCAGCGAGCGCAAGTACGACCTCAACGTGGAGACCCACAAGCGCACCCACCACGTCGAGGTGCGCTGGCGCTACCCCGAGGACTATCTCGCGACGCTGAACGGGCAGGTGGCGGCCATCCCCGCTACGGCCGGCGGGGACCGGCGCGACCGCACCACCGAGCTGGCCCACCGGGACCGGCGCTGCACCTACACGCTGGAGGGTGACACGCCGGAATGGCGGCCGGCGCCCACGGCCGACGGCCAGCCGCCGGTGTGCGACGACGGCGAGGTGACGGTGATCAACTTCACCCCCGGCGCGCTCGG
>NZ_DASPMG010000320.1:0-2425 GCF_035627195.1 Azospirillum sp. | reverse complement strand
TTCGCTCGTGCTGCGCCGCACGGGTTTCGGCCTCCACATGCGCGCTGTCGTGCAGAACCGCGGCATGGCCTCGTCGATGGGGATCCGCACCCCCTGGGTGGATGCGCTAACCTTCGGCCTCGGCTCCGGCATCGCCGGGGTGGCCGGCGTGGCGCTGAGCCAAGTGGGCAACGTCAGCCCGAACCTTGGGCAGGGCTACATCGTCGACAGCTTCATGGTGGTGGTGTTCGGCGGTGTCGGCAGCCTGTGGGGCGTGCTGGCCGGGGCGCTCAGCCTGGGTGTCGTCAACAAGATCCTGGAACCCTACGCCGGTGCCATGCTGGGCAAGATCCTGGTGCTGGTCTTCATCATCCTGTTCATCCAGAAGCGCCCGCGCGGCCTGTTCGCGCTCAAGGGCCGCGCGGCGGAGGCATAATCGATGGGTCCGTTGACCTCGCGTCTCCTGGCATTGGAATCCCGCCGCGGCTGGTCGGTCTTCATGGCCCTGCTGGTGGTGGCGGTGATCCTGGTGCCGGTCCTGCACCTTGCCATGCCGCCGGACAGCGTGTTCCACGTCCCCGGCTACATGGTCAGCCTGTTGGGCAAGTACCTCTGCTACGCGCTGCTGGCGCTCAGCCTCGACCTCGTGTGGGGTTACGCGGGGGCGCTGTCGCTGGGGCACGGGGCGTTCTTCGCGCTGGGCGGCTACTGCATGGGCATGTACCTGATGCGGCAGATCGGCGCGCGCGGCGTCTACGGCAACGCCAACCTGCCGGACTTCATGGTGTTCCTGAACTGGAAGGAGCTGCCCTGGTACTGGTGGGGCTTCGACAACCCGGTCTGGGCCTTGGCAATGGTCATGGCGGTGCCGGGGGTGCTGGCCTTCGTCATGGGGTGGTTCGCCTTCCGCTCGCGCATCAACGGCGTCTACTTCTCGATCATCACGCAGGCGATGACGTTTGCCCTGATGCTGGCCTTCTTTCGCAACGAGATGGGCTTCGGCGGCAACAACGGCCTGACGGACTTCAAGGAGATCCTGGGCTATCCCATGCAGGCCACCGGCACGCGCGTCGGCCTGTACGTGGCCTCCGCGCTGTTGCTGGCGCTGGGCTATCTGGCGGCGCGCTTCATCGTGGCGTCCAAGCTGGGCCGCGTGCTGATGGCGATCCGGGATGCCGAGAGCCGGGTGCGCTTCCTGGGCTACGACGTCACGGCGGCCAAGCTGTTCGTCTTCACCGTGTCGGCGGTGCTGGCCGGGCTGGCCGGGGCGCTGTACGTGCCGCAGGTCGGCATCATCAACCCCAGCGAGTTCTCCGCCGCCAACTCCATCGAGGTGGCGATCTGGGTGGCGGTCGGCGGGCGCGGCACGCTGGTGGGCTCCATCCTCGGTGCCTTCACGGTGAACGGCGCCAAGAGCTACTTCACCGGGGCGGCGCCGGAGATCTGGCTGTTCTTCCTGGGCGGCCTGTTCATCCTCGTCACCCTGTTCATGCCCAAGGGGATCATGGGCGTGTGGGCGCAGCTGCGCGGCAAGATCAAGGGAGGGCTGCATGTCGCCCAAAAGCACCGCGCTTAAGGCCGCCGACCTGTCGATGGCGTCGCCGTCCTACGGTGTGGCCAACGACCCGCACCCGGCGCACGGCTCCATCCTGTACCTGGACGGCGTGCACGTCGCCTTCGACGGGTTCAAGGCGATCAACGGGCTCAGCCTGATCCTGGCGCCGGGGGAGCTGCGCACCATCATCGGCCCCAACGGGGCGGGCAAGACCACGATGATGGACATCATCACCGGCAAGACGAAGCCCGACCGCGGCGACGTGCTGTACGACGGCGGCGTCGACCTGACGCGCCTGGACGAGACGCGCATCGCCAACCTCGGCATCGGCCGCAAGTTCCAGAAACCCACGGTTTTCGAGCACCTGAGCGTGTTCGAAAACCTGGAACTGGCGCTGAAATGCGACCGGCGCACGCTGAAGACCTTGTTCTTCCTGCTCTCCTCCGCCGACCGGACGCGCATCGAGGAGGTGCTGGTCCGCATCGGCCTCGCCGAGAAGCGCACGCATCTGGCCGGGGTGCTGAGCCATGGGCAGAAGCAATGGCTGGAGATCGGCATGCTGCTGATGCAGGAGCCGAAGGTGCTGCTGCTGGACGAGCCCGTCGCCGGCATGACCGACCATGAGACGGAGCAGACGGCCGACCTGATCCTCGACATCAACCGCGACCGGTCCGTGGTGGTGGTGGAGCACGATATGGAGTTCGTGCGCCGCCTGGGCGCCAAGGTCACCGTGCTGCACGAGGGCTCGGTGCTCGCCGAAGGCTCGCTGGAGACGGTGCAGCAGGACCACCGCGTGATCGAAGTCTATCTGGGGCGCTGAACGATGCTCACCGTCGAGAACGTGCATCTCTACTACGGCGCCAGCCACGCGCTGCGCGGCGTGTCGCTGGC